>NZ_JACKZU010000296.1:0-10288 GCF_014222165.1 Nostoc sp. 2RC | reverse complement strand
ATTCTGCTTCTATTAATCTTTATGAATTAAGTGAAATCAATCAGTATATTAGAAATGGTAATATCGGAGATAAAATTCAAGATATTTCTCCCTTTTCAGTTAAAGTAACAAAAGAAAATGGAATTTTTGCTTTTTATCAAGAAGTTATTTGGAATATAAAAAATAAAGAAGAATATCCATGCTATTTATTTTCTACAAGATATGTATTTGATTCCGATCCCTTAAATTTTTCTAAAGAAGGCAGTCAAACAAACCTCTATTATTTAATAGAACAGAAAGATTTCGATGAATCTGAAAAATATTATTATCCTCAAGCTGAGTGTAAAAAAATGATATTGAGAGAATTACAAGAGCTTGGGATTACACCGATTGATTAACATACTATAAACTAAATTCATCTAAATGATGAGTTAATAAAATCGAATTATTTACCAAAGCGATCGCTATTCGTTAAATGCAGTCCAAACTACGAACTATTTCTAAATAATGGATGTAATTATAATCGATAACTCTTATCGAATAAATTTGTTTAATTCATCAACTAAAAGATGTACTGTTGTTGAAGGATTATCACTTACTGGATTGGAAGGACTATATTGCTTGAGAAGACTTTTAGCGTGTTTAATAGCAGTAGATTGTCGATTTTCTATTTCTTCGTATATTGTCGTACTATTTTTTTTATATTTATATCCTAGCAATTTTTCTAACTTCTTGATGTAATCTTTGCGAGGAAGTCCAGTATTCAAAAATTCAAAATGCAACAGATACCATAATTCAAAAGCTTCATTAGAATAAGCAACTTTAAATCCTTCCTGTTCAGCTATGGCAATAGCGTTGTTAAAATCTTGCTTAGGCCAATCATCCCTATCAAATACACACCAAATTTGGTCGTAATCTCCTTGAGCTTTTAATTCTTTAGCCTGTTGTACTAGTTTACTTGGATTGTATCCAAATCCTTTAACATCAATTTTCTTGACAGTCGTGGAAACGCGAAAGCTCATGAAGTAATTTGGCTCAGTTTTTTCACCTTCACATATAATTAAAAATATTTGCCTAAGCTCTCTGGTTTCAACTTTTCTATCAGCATAGCCACGATTTCTAGGCATTAGGCTCACCAAGAAGTTGACTTAAGTCACCAATAAATGGAATAGCACCATATCTGCCTTTGATATAATCACTCTCAAAAGAAGCATCACTTAGTATTTTATATTCAACTAATGAATATAAATCTGTAGCACCATATTTGTTTTTCTCAGTAAACCAAATCTGATCTCTACGAAATATTTTGTGACTAAGCAAATTAGTGTCATGAGTCATAAATATTAGTTGTGCATTATTAGAGTTTGTTTTTTTGGAATTAAATAATTCAACAATTGCTTTGCCGATTAGTGGGTGAAGTCTCGCATCGAATTCATCAAATATCAAAACTTTGCCATATTTAAGAGTATCTACCAAAAGTCCAGCAATAGAAATTATTTTTTTAGTTCCTTCCGATTCTTGATTTTCTAAGTCAAAAAACTTAATAGAAATATTACCTTTATTACCAAATTTTTCATGCCCAGTTCTAATTGAATCGTCAGTTTTAAAATGATAAGAGCTTTTTTCTACAGTGATAATTTCTGCTTCCTTTATTCTTATTTGTTTAATACCTAAATCTAGTTTTTTAATTAATTGAATAATTTCTGATTTATTGTCATTTTTTTTTCCTAAAGAGCTTATTGTATAACTCAAGTGATCTCGATCCTCTAAACCGGAAACTATATTTACTTTTTTTGTGAGCCAATCTAGTATTCTCTCAGCTATTTCAACGTTAAATTGAGCAGCTACTGATAAAAAAAGTGCATTGCTCCTAGTTTTTGGGTAAATACCCTCAGCTTTAAATATTTTAGATAGACGTTTTATATTACGTGAATTTACGTCATAAACTCGCTCAAAAAGACGAGCTTCTCTGGTCTTAGGAACATAAAATAACCACTCAGCAATAACTCTTTTTTGATTAGCTTCAAACCCATATCGATACTTTGTACCATCTAATAGAAACACAATTTCAAAAAAAGATGGTTGTGCTTCAGTTTCTGTACTTAGCTCAAACGGCTCAACTCCTATTTTTTCTGTACTTTGAGTCTCTTTAGAAGAATTAATCATAAACCACTTCATAAAGCTCAAAGCTTTTGCAAGATTACTTTTACCACTGGCATTAGCGCCATAAACCGCAGCACTTTTGAGTAATTTGAGGTCATCATCTACTGCGAAAATATTGTTATCATCAAGTTCCTTTTCTTTGGTAACAATATTGGCAGCCACCATACTAAAGGTGACTTTATCTTTGAAGGAACGATAATTACCAATGCTAAACTCTATGAGCATAGTAAATTTTTATTCTAAACAGCATATTTGTGAAACGATCGCAAATATATAAGTTAAGCATAGCGGTTATGGCACATACATAACTACTCTGACAATTGCGATGCCTACGGCGGTAAATTACGCACTTTCTCAATTATCCATTAATTGGATTAAAAAATTATTCCTGAGAATTACTTTCTCCTTGTTTACTATCACCAGGCGAATCAATTTTACCTCGCCGATAATTAGCCAAAGTCACCCCTTCTTCTAAAGATACAGTAGAGTATTTACTCAACCCGATACGCTGTGACGAATAAATTCCGGAATGACCTGAAAATAAGTAACTTACTACACAACTAATACCAATAAATACGCCTGATTCTAAACCGAATAATTCAATTCCCATGAGAGTTGATGCTAAAGGTGTATTTGCTGCGCCTGCAAACACGCCTACAAATCCCATTCCTGCTAATAGTGGTGCGGGTAATCCTAAAATCAACGATAAAGCATTACCTAAGGTTGCACCAATAAAAAACAAAGGTGTCACTTCTCCTCCTTTAAAACCTGCACCTAAAGTTAAAGCAGTTAAACCCAATTTGGCTGCAAAATCCCAAGGAGGTAGTTGAGTGTAAAAAGCATCAACGATGGTTGGGATACCAAGTCCAATATACTTAGTTGTACCACTGAAAATCACAATTATTGCTATTAATGCCCCGCCAATTAAAGGACGCATTGGAGGATAGGATATTTTTGTTTTAAACAAGTGACTGATTTTGTGAGTTACTTGAGCAAAAAATCTGGCAACTATTCCAAAAATTACACCAGCAATAATCGCAGAAATTAATCCCCAAATTGTCAGGGATGGTATAGATGGAGCGTGTCTATATGCTGTATGATGTAAACCAAATAGTAAAGTTACTTCATTTCCAACGATCGCGGCAATTAAAGAAGCAAAAAGCGCGTCGTAATGAATCTTTCCAATGGCTAAAACTTCTAGACCAAATACAGTTCCCGCAAGGGGTGTACCGAAAACAGAAGCAAATCCCCCACTAATACCTGCTGTTAATAAAATTCGCCGATTGGCTCCTTTAAAATGGAAGATTTTAGTTAACTGATCTGCCAAAGAAGCACCCATTTGTAATGCTGTACCTTCCCGACCGGCTGAACCACCAAATAAGTGAGTTAGGTCTGTTCCTAATAAAACTAAAGGAGCCATACGTCCGGGAATAATATTTTGAGGATTATGGATTTCTTCTAATAAAAGATTATTTCCAGCTTCCACAGACCTGCCAAATTGATGATAAATCCAACCACTCAAAAAACCACCAAAGGGAAGCAAAGCAATAATCCAACGATGTGATTCTCGCCAATCAGTTGCCCATTCCAATGATGCTAAAAGAATAGCAGATGCGGTTCCCGCAAGAATGCCAATTACAAAGGCAATAGGCAACCATTTAATTAGGTGTGGCAGTGCGATAAATACTTCAAATTTACGAAAATTGTTCATGTTATTTTGTAAGTATGTTACACCATTTCTTTGTGAGCCTGCGCCAAATTTTCTTTCTTTCTTTCTTTCTTTCTTTCTTTCTTTCTTTCTTTCTTTCTTTCTTTCTTTCTTTCTTTCTTTGTGTCCTTTGCGCCCTTTGCGGTTTGTTTCTCATATAGTTTGGCGCATCTTCATACAGAATTGGTATTATGAGTCAAAATTCCAAATTCAAAAGTGAGAATACTTAAAAAATCATTTGTTTGTGCAACTCTCAGTTATACAATCTAAAATCCAAAATTAAATTTTCGTGGCTTTCTAAGAAAATTACAGGTATTGGACTGGTTTCTAAAACAGCTTGTGAAACTGAGCCAATTAACACTTGTTCCCAAGGTCGATGTCCGCGTTTTCCCATGACGATCGCAGTCACAGAATACTCTTTAGCAATGCGAATAATTTCTTCTGGAATCGTACCTGTAACTGTTAAAAATTCATATCTAATATCAGATAATAACTGTTTAGCTTGTTGTTTTATTTGTTCGATACCTTGCTGGTTTGAAGTATTAATTACATGCAAAACAATGACTTCGCCATTACTGCGGCGTGCTAAATCTGCAACTTTGGTTAAAACTTCTGTGGCTAAACTTGATGTATCAACTGCTGCTAATAACAAAGTACGAGTAGCAACTGTAACTTTGCTTGGGTCAACTTCACCTTTGTTGAGCAATTTAGGAGCAAAAGTCATAGTTCCCCAAGCGCCTAAAGGTGCAGTGATTAAAATTGAAAGAGCTGCCATCGCTAAAATTATCTCTCCTCCCGCAATTCCTTGGGAGAGGGGTATTGCCCCGATGGCTGCTTGGACTGTGGCTTTGGCTGAGTTCCCTGGTAACAAAAATAATCTTTCTTGCCAATTCCAATTACTACCCAAAGTTGACAGATACCAACCCAACATTCGACCAATCAATAAACCAATTGCTAAAATTAAAATGCCGGGTAAAAAAATTGTATTTAATACTTGCAGTTGAATATTTGCGCCTAACAATACAAACAAGAAAATCTCAGCTACTATCCATAAACTATCGAATCCACCGCGCAATCTTCGCGCTAAAGGAGCATCTAATTCAATTAAAAAAAATCCCATAGCCATTGCTGCCAAATAACCAGAAAAGTAAGGCAGAACATGAGCTATAATTACTAAAAATAAGGCTAAACTAGCAGCAATTACAGTGTCTTGAACGACGTTTTGAGTCCAGTTTTGTTTGGTTAAGAGTAAAACTAATAAACGAGCCGCTAAATAGCCAAACAATACTCCCAAAAATATTTGCATGATAATTTGAAATGGCAGCAGTTGTAGAGCAGTTAAAGTCAATCCCCCAAGGGTAATCTGCTCAACACCTGTATCACTTAAAAAACTCAATAGTAGGCTAAAAACTAGTAACAGCAATACATCTGATAAAGCACTACCAGTTAAAATTGCATCGGGAATTCCTTTGGTGACACCCCAGCCTAAACTTTTCAGCCTCAACATTCCTGGGACAATTACAGCTGGAGATTCAGCAGCGATTACACAGCCCAAAAGTAAACCGATAGGAAAGTTGAATTGAAAAATTACCATAGCAGCAAAAGCGATCGCCATCGCTTCTGTTGCTGCTGGCAAAAACCCCAAGCGCAACGCCACAGTTCCCTGTTGAGCTAGCTTTTCTCGATCTAAACCGAGTCCAGCTTTCATTAAAATAATCATTACTGCCAAAGTTCTTAATTCATCAGCAGCACCCAACACATCTTCACTGATGACATTCCGAACTTGGGGGCCAAGAATAATCCCCACTAAAATCATGCCAATTAAAGGCGGAGCGCCTAAACGACGGGCAAGTTGTCCGACAAAAAAGCCCATCATTAAAATCCACAATACACTGGCTAACATCTCATGACTCCTTGAGGTGCAATCTGTAGATTTTCACTTTCTACAGAAGAGTCAGGTAATGCATTTAGCCAAGCCCTACTCTCCCGCAGTCAGCGAAGAAAGTAGGAGCCATCAGCCTTTCAAGTGATGATTTATCGGGTTGAAAAGGCGGTTTTGGCGAGCTCCATCGCCATTGATTTGACATTAAATTAAGCATACCATTTTTTAATCTTTGTTTCTTTGAAAAACTAATGCCAACAAAAACCCTTGACTCATGCCCGCTAGATCGCTGTTGACTATTAGAATAGCAATATATGATACGCCCCGGCGAAGCGTGTACCATCAGCGGCATAGTATGGTGTCATCATCAGAAAATAATTACCAGCCTGTTAAAAATTATCCAACAAAACTAGATAAATTTTTAGTTTGTGGGCTAGGAAGTTTGGGTCAACATTGTGTTGCTATCCTCAAAGAATATGGTGCCATTGTTAATGCCATCGATTTAGAACAACCTCAAAATTTACAAATTCCAAATTTATTAAATTTATTAGAAAATTTATTCTTTGGAGATTGCCGTCAAGCTAGTGTTTTAGAACAAGCAGATATTAGTCAATGCCGGACTATCATTTTAGCCACTGGTAACGAACGAGTAAATATAGAAGCTGCCTTTGCCGCACGGCTATTAAATCCTCAAGTTCGTTTAGTGATACGTTCTGACAAAAAAAATCTCAATCAACTTTTAAGTCAAACTCTTGGTAATTTTATTGCCTTTGAACCGAATCAAATTTCTGCTTCTGGCTTTGCTGTTGCAGCCCTTGGAGACGAGCATATTGGCTATTTTCAAGTGGAAGAACACCAATTTCGGGTAGTCAAGCATCAAATTCAAATGCACGATCCCTGGTGCAATCAACTGCACATACACGAACTGAATACTCAAAATCTCCGGGTCTTATATCACACTTATGATGCATCTGTTTTACCTAAAGAATTTCATCAGTGGGAACCAGAGAGAAAATTACGCCCGGACGATACTATTATTTATATTGAAGTCAAAGAGCAACTCCAAAGTTTGAAAAAAGTTGCCATTAAGCCACAGCGTAACTGGCAGCAGTTATGGCAAGAAATTGTATTGGGCAGAGTTTGGAAAAATTTCCAACAACAAATTCCATCTTGGAGGCGAAAATTACATACCTATCAAAGTTTGCGGGTAGCAATCATTTGTGGACTGACAGTAATTTTTCTTTGGTGCATTGGAACAATTATTTATATCTTAAATTATCCTCATAGTAATGTAGTCGAAGCCTTTTATGGTACTGCTGTTTTACTGTTAGGAGGATACGGAGATTTATTTGGCGGTATTAACTTTCAAACTCCACCAGAAACAGCCCAACACATGCCGGGATGGTTGCGATTATTTAGTTTGGCACTAACTTTAACGGGTATAGGCTTTGTTGGGGTATTATATGCATTGCTCACTGATGTCCTTTTAAGTTCAAGATTTCAATTTTTCAAGAGTTACCAACCATTAATTCCCGTAAAAAACCATGTTGTACTCATTGGATTAAATCGAGTCGGTCAAAGAGTAGCAGCTTTATTAGAAAAATTCAAACAACCTGTGGTGGGTATTAGTAGCATAGGATTGGGCATAGATTTTTTCCATAAAATCCCAGTAATTATTGATAGTATTACTGATGCTTTAGGAAAAGTGAATTTAGCTAATAGTAAAAGTGTCGTTGTAGTTACAGACGATGACATGGAAAATTTAGAAATAGCTTTGATGGTACACGCCCAAAGTCCTACAACTCGTGTGATTATTCGGACTTACGACCGAAATTTTCGTGATAATGTCGCACGCTTATTTCCTTATGCTCAAGTTATTTGCACCTCTGCGATTTCCGCAGAAGTTTTTGTCGCTGCGGCCTTCGGAGAAAATATTCTCAGCTTGTTTAACTTTGATACCCAAAGTATTTTAGTAGTGGAGTATACCATTGAAGCTGGTGATACACTCAACGGATTACTTTTGGCTGAGGTTGCCTATGGTTATGGAGTAGTGCCAATTTTATACCAAAATTTCAAGCGATCGCCAGTCAAATTAATGCCTTCTGATAATATACAACTTACCGTTGGCGATCGCCTCATCGTTCTAGCCAATACCAATAGTCTTCAGCGCATTGAACGAGGCGAAATGTTTAACAAAACTTGGCAAGTAGAAATCGAAAAAGCATTAGCTGAAGATGCTATCTTTGATGGTGCTAACGAAATCAGTATTATCTCAGGATGCAGTATCGGCACAGCCAGAAAATTAATGGATAATTTGCCCGGACAACTACCAAAAGCATTATATAAACAACAAGCTTTACGTCTAGTGCGGAGACTATCTAAATTAAGAGTAACAGCTAGGTTGAAACCCTTTTCTGATAACTGAATAATGTAGAATTCAGAAGTCAGAAGTCAGAATTCAGAATTCAGAAGTCAGAATTCAGAAGTCAGAAGTCAGAATTCAGAATTCACAGCGTTACTGATTTAATTATGAATTGTTTTTCGTTAAATTAATATTGTGAATTATTAATCAAACGTATAACTACAGATAGATGCAACTTTACATTGCGTTACGTTAGATTATATATAAAATATTAAAATGAAAGTCGTCATTAAAGTTTGCGGCTTGCCGCATTCATCAAAAAGTCAGACTTGAATTTATACTGAATTCTGACTCCTGAATTCTGAATTCTTCTTGATTAATTCCAGGGGGAAAACCGTACATATTGGATAGGTTTTCTGCATCCTACTATCTAATTCTAGGTCGATACAATCAAAGTGTAGCTTAATCAATGCTGTTTTCTAGAAAAACCATACAGCATTAGCAGGAGAGCAAAAATATGGGAAATCAATTCAAAACAGCTGCTTTGTTAGCTGCACTAAGTGGTCTTTTAATAGCAATTAGTTACTGGGTAATTGGTGGTACTAGTGGCTTATTGGTTGGAATCGTCTTAGCAGCAGTAACAAATCTGTTTTCCTGGTATCAATCAGATAAAATTGCCCTTGCAGTATATCAGGCACAGCCTGTGAGTGAAAGGGAAGCACCGGGACTTTATCGCATGGTGGAAAAGTTGTCTCGTCGTGCGAATATTCCTACACCTAGAGTTTATATTGTTCCTAGCCAAACTGCTAACGCCTTCGCTACAGGGCGCGATCCAGAACATGCTGCTGTTGCTGTTACTGAAGGCATTTTGAATATATTACCAGAGGACGAACTCGAAGGCGTTATCGCCCACGAACTCACCCACATTATTAATCGTGACACCCTCACGCAAGCGGTTGCTGCAACAGTAGCCGGTGCGATTTCATTCCTCGCACAAATGGTAAGTTACAGCCTGTGGTTTGGTGGTGGTTCGCGAGACAGCGACAGGGGTGGAAATCCTTTTGGTGTTTTGTTAACTGTAATGCTTGCGCCATTAGCTGCAACAATTATTCAGCTGGCAATTTCACGCACAAGAGAATTTTCTGCTGATGCTGGTTCTGCAAAATTAACTGGTAATCCCCGTGCTTTAGCTAGAGCTTTACAAAGATTAGAAGCTACAGCTAGACAGATGCCTTTAAACACTAATCCAGCTTTCGAGCCATTATTAATTATTAATTCCATTTCTGGACAATTTTTGGGTAACTTATTCTCCAGTCACCCGGCTACAGAAGCGCGAGTTGCAGCATTATTAAAATTAGAACAACAGCTGACAACAAGAGCTTAATTGAGTATTGGGCATTGGTAACAATTCCCAATCCCAAATCTAAAATCCAAAATTGAATTGGCTTTGCAATTAAGGATGTTTTAAAGATGACTTCTAACAACATCGAATCCGTTGAAGCTACATTTGTGGAAACAACTGAATCTACAGTAATTGTAGAAATTAGTTCTCAAACTGATGCATTAGTAGAAATTGAAATGGCTGGTGAAAGTGATGAAGTGAAGCGCGAAACCAAAGCGCTAATTGAAGCACTAAAAAGACGCGCTCAAGCGGAAGCTGATTCCGCAGGTACTCTCACTCGTGAAACTTATTTAAATGCCGTGCGTCGAGCCAGAGAATTGGTTGAAGGAAGGAAATTGATTGAAGGCGATCGCCTGCAATTAGAAAATGCTTTGGCAGTATTTCAAGACGAAGCCCAAAGAAATTGGCACTTGATGATGAAGGATTTAGTAGATTTCAATTATCGCTTACAAAAAGCTGCCAAAGCTGCTTGGGAAGCCTTCAATCATCCTTATTCTCAAAATTAAATAGTTGATGCCAAAAGCAGTTCATATCAATTGCACATTAGACTTCTTGGAGAAGTCGGGAAAAGGGGAAAATGAAAAGGGGGAAAGGGAAAAGGTTAAAGGGAAAAGGGTTTTTATTTGCCCTTTTTCCTTTAACCCTTACCCTTTTCCCCACTTCTCTTAGAAGTCTAGTCAACAGTCAACAGCCAACAGCCAACAACTACCACAAGCAATACTTGTCGGGTTTTGGGGGAAAGGGAAAGGGGAAAAGGGAAAGAAAAAACCTTTAACCCTTACCCTTTAACCC
>NZ_JACKZU010000295.1:0-10315 GCF_014222165.1 Nostoc sp. 2RC | reverse complement strand
GAGCGATCCAACAGCTTAGGGATAGACGACGAAACCAAGTGTGAGGTGTAATTTCAAGACTTGTGTGTACACCGTAGCTTATCCCCAGAGGGGGCCCCCCCTTCCCCTTTTCCCTTTAACCGACAAGTATTGACTGGTGAGTTATGTCATGTCCGTTTGATTACTTATTAAACCCGAAAAACTCCAAAGTCAGACCCCTCGTGGAGCCACAAATTGGTTTGTAGAGAGGTAGCATTGCTACGTCTCTACATCGGGTGGAATGACGAAAAATCCTTCAATGAGGAATGTCACCCCTGATTCGCCAGCTATATTTTGTCAAGGGGAGGGAATTAGATGTCAATGTATAAGTTCCATAACTCCTCAGTCAACAGTCAACAGTCATCACTCCTCTAACGCCCAATTATTAACTTTCAAACTCCTCAATAAAATTGAAATCATCTAAAACAATCTGAAGGCTAAATCGCGTGTTTTGGGGACATTTAAATCGCTTGAGTTGAATTGAGTTATCTGTTTCCCTTGCTTGCACTGATTGGACAATTTCTCCGGAAGCAGAAATCAATGCCAAACTAATATTTCTCGGTAGATAAACATTGCGTTCTTGAGGATACAGTTGGGCACGAATTCCTACTCTACCATCTATTTCTGCTGTCAATGTCAACATTAAGACTACAGCTTGATTATTATTTGCTAATTCAATTTCTTTGACTCGCTGGATTGATTGCTCAACCACATCAGCAACCTGGCGAAAACTAAAGGCAAAATCTGGCTGTGTACCCAAGTAACTTTCTATTGTTTGCCAGCTATCTGCAACTATATTTTGAAACCACTGACGCAAGTTGACAAGCGACGGCTTTTGTATATATCTTTGGGGCCAGTCTTGGCTATTTAATAAGGCTCCCCACATTTCAAAGGGCAATTCTAATCGAGGATTTGTTGAACTTGTTAATCTTTGCCAGAGGTTTTCTACTTGAGTAGCTGATAATATAAGCAAAGGAGCAATTGCTGTTTGTGTTTGTTCTTCAGGATATAGTTGACGTACTACCCAAAGTACATTTAAATCTTCAATCATTTGAGTAGCATCTAAAGAGTAAGTCCGTTCTTGGGAATCGTAGCTACCTTGATTTTTTAATTGTTCGTGGGTAGTGTAACCCCAAATTCTCAGCCATTGACCATCGGGATTAACTTGTACTGCTAAATAATAATCTCCTGCCCATTGAGGAATATCTATCCATTCTTGGGGTACAGAAAATTCTCTAGTTTCTAGGTTTTTATCTGGAATTAAAATCAAGCGTTTTGTATCAATATTTATCGCAGTACCGTTGACTAATTCCCAAGTGATTGGCAATGTATGAACAGTAGCCTCTGGTGCGTACTCTGTTTGTAACCAAGGCAAAAAAGTACTGAGGCATACTTGATTCAAAAAAGCATTCCAACGATGGCGGGGACTAACACTAGACTGACTTTGCTGCCAAGATTGATTTTGAACTTCAGGAGATACTTCCAACCATAGCTGAGTCGGCGGAACACAAAATGATGACATGGCTACTGCTCCTTTGAGGTCTGAGGTTCTAAATTACCGAAATAATTTTGTAACCATTCCTCTAATACTGCACTAATATATTTAACTACGTTGGAAGTTGGAGAAATATGCATTGTTTCTTGACTCCATTTGGCGATCGCTAGTAATAAAGATTCTCTTGTTTTCGCCAATTGCCGGGATACTTGGTATTGCTGGATTTGCTGTTGTTTGGCAATTTGTTGTTGTGTCAGTCCTTGTTGATAGTACAATTGCAACAATTGTTGTGATTGGGGAGAAAGTTTTGCCAGGGTAGTAATTAATAGATTGTGGATTTCTTGTTGTTGATTTTTTTGAATATCTGCTTCTTCCGTGGCAATTAAATCTGCTAATAAAGATTCATTTTGAGTAGTATCTGGTAAATCATCTTGTAATTCACTATCTGCTTCACCTGTTTTCGGCGCATTGAGTGAAGAAACCACAGGATATAAATAAGAACGTGCGTATTTTGCAGATAACAGCAGCCATTTTTCTAGAGTTTGGGCATTGGCTTCTGTGCCTGGTGGGTTAAGTTGTGTTAAGCGATCGCGGTTATAAAGTTGAGTAATTATTTTCCAAGTTTCTGAGTCGGGTTTTTGCAACTTCCGTGCTTGTGGTGATTTACCCAGAATGTAACCATCGACAAAACATTTCCAAGCTAGTAAATAACAGCCAATAGTTTCATCAATTAGCCCAGCATTTTGTAAAGATTCCTGTAGTCGCTTGCGGCTCAATTTGAGTAACAATGCCCAATCATTGCAAAAATCGATTTCTTGTTTTTGGCGCAAAGCATCCCGAATCACATTGCCAAAAGCCACATTGCTGTAGCTTTTGAGGGTAGCTTTTTGGTCAGGATCGCAAGCTTTGAGGATTTTTGGGACTTCAGCGATGGCGATTTGAAAACAGTCAAACAAGGTACACTGCACACTAGCAATTTGAGGAATTGTCCTTTGTGCCGACCAATAACAAGTTTCTTGCAGATAAGCCGAAAGATGCGCCTCAGCTAGAGAGTTAGGCTGATTTTGCCAATTTTTATGCCAATAAATTGCCCAGAAATTCTCTGAGTGTTGGTTGTCTGATATCTTTAACAAGCAATTTTCGATACTGCGCCTTAGTTTGGCATCATATACCCAAGACTTAAAGCGATCGGCTTCAAATTGGATAAAAGTGGAAAATATTTCCGAGATATTTTGGCGAGGACGCATGAAATTAAAAGGATAAACCTTCAAAAATCAGTATATAGTTTAATACAATGATTTCAAAGTCTGTTGTAATATACCCTTGAGCCTATTTTTTGGCTATTGTTTACCTAAATTTGATTAATCTGTATCCAGTTTTACTTTAGTCATATATTTTCCTGTTTATCCTAAACACTTTGGCGCTTGCTATAAAAATAAAATAATCCTGGGACATACCACAGGTTTATTTATGAAATTCAAGTGGCCCTCTCAAATTTTGATGAGTGCGATCGCGCTTTCTGGTGTTATGGTGTCTCCCGTAATGGCACAGTATCCACCAATACAACAAGCTCCAGTATATCCAGGAGTACAACAACCTCAAGTATATCCAGGAGTACAACAAGCTCCAGTATATCCAGGAGTACAACAACCTCAAGTATATCCAGGAGTACAACAACCTCAAGTATATCCACCAATACAACCACCTCCAGTATATCCACCAATACAACCACCAGTATTTTCTTCCACCTCCTTTGTCTGCGGTCAAATAGGAGGCTCACCAGCCACACTTGTTCAAGTGAACGGTCAGACACTACTATTGCCCCTAATCATTTGGGAAACGGCAAGTTATGATATGTCACCCGAACAACGGTGTCAGATGGTTTCCTGGCGAATGACAACAGCAGTAGCACAAAATGGTGGCAGATTGAGTAACTTGCTGCTGGCGACTGGTAAGGTCAATGGTTACAACGTAATTTGTTTTGTTAATAGTTACGAAAGTTGCAACTCCAACAACATCATCATGACCTTGCTCAGACGGGAAAATGCTCGCAATCCTGGTAACGTCTTAACCCGAATTATCCGGTTTGGTAGATACGGTACTGGTTTAAATGTAATAGAAAACGGTGGCTTTACAGGTGGTGCAGTTGGTGAGGCAGAAATTATTCCCACTACTGTCAGCATAGAGGAAGCTGTTAATCAACTAGTCAATGAATCCGGGGGAATGCCTACTGCCCCTGCTCCTGGAGGTTATACTGCCCCTGCTCCTGGAGGTTATACTCCTCCTGCTCCTAGTGTAAATCCGGGTGGTGGCCCTATCTAGGTTCAGCAAGTCCGTAAGTTCTACAAACTTGCTTGACGATCGCTATTTTTAAGTCCACTCGGTTTGTGGGCTGTTCACAACTGTTTTTTTTCCCAATCTCTTGTTGATATCACCTTCTTGAGCAGCTAACCCAGACTTCGCGGATAATTAGCCTCTGCATCAGAATTATCCAGCCATTACTCAACATACAAAAACGAGAACTACTATTCCTAAATCGGTGTCAGCGATCGCTCCAGATTGAACCCGGAATAAAGGGTAGTCCTGTTTTAGCTCAATAGACCTCTTGCAAAAGTCTTTCTTTAGGTTCTCTTCTGGAGCGCCTCTCTTGCCTCGTGCGTGTTAGCGAGTATTCGAGCGTCGCGTCTTGATTCTGAATTCTGAATTCTGAATTCTGCATTCTTCTTCAATATTGCTGAGGCTTTTTATCAATGAACCTACAATTTATTAGCTATAAGTTTCCTGATCCTGTAATTAGTGTATCTGCTTGTTTTGCAGCAATAGTATTCTTTCAACCTGCCGTTTTTGCTGCTAAATCTGCTCAGGAAATTGCCCAATATGCTAACACCATTACTGTGCAAGTAAACAGACCTGCTGGAGTTGGTGCTGGTTTAGCAAGTGATGGTTCTGGATTTATTATCAAGCGCGAGGGAAACACTTACATTGTCCTAACTTGCAATCATGTTATTAATCCATCCGACGGCCCAAAACCAGTGAGAATTCGTACCAATGATGGACTTTCTCATAACATTAATCCCACAAGCGTGAAAAGTTTAGGAACTAACACTAAAGGAAGTAACGATTTAGCCTTATTTACTTTTAATAGTGACAAAGACTATGCAGTTGCAGAATTAAGAAGTCCTAATCAAGCAAAATTGGGCAGTAAGGCGTTTATTTTTGGTTATCCAGTTAACAATGATTTAAACAGAATTGCTGAAAATCGTGTTTATGATTTCCAATCAGGAACGATTTGGGAATCCAAAGATGCGAGTTTGAGTGACGGTGGTTACTCGTTGCAATACGCAGCTCAAACAGCAGGTGGTATGAGTGGGGGACCAGTGTTGGATGTGGATGCTAAAGTAATTGGAGTTCATGGTAAGGCTGACACACAAACAGATGTGAAGCAACTCCAATCGGGGGATCAATTAACAACAGATATTAAATCAGGAATTAGTGCAGCAGTTCCCATTGAAAGTGCAATCATTCTATCTCAGCAGATTGGAATTTATGGTTTGAAGATAGACAATTCTACCACTACAGATAACCCCAAAGAACGGATAACAAATCCTCAAGATCCTAATGATTTCTTAGCACGGGGACTGTCTCAGACAAGCAATAATCGTACCGCAGCAATTAATGATTTTAGCCAAGCGATCGCTCTCGACCCCAAAAATAGTATTGCTTATTACAATCGTGGTAATGCTCGCTACGATATGGGCGATAAACAAGGGGCGCTTGCTGACTATAATGAGGCCATTCGCTCTAATCCCTATCATGCCAATGCTTACTATAACAGAGGGGTAGTGCGATATTATCTCGGCGATAAGCAAGGTGCAATTGCAGACTTTACCGTTGCCCTGCGTTTCTCTCCTAACGATATTTTGGCTTACTATAGCCGGGGATCTGTATTCCGCACTATGAGAGACGGGCGGGGTACCTTTGCCGATTTTGACCAGGTTGTTCGCCTTGCACCTCATTTGCCTGAGTCTTACTATAACCGTGCGTTAGCCCGTGCCTTTTTTAACGATCGCCAAGGAATTGTTGCTGATTTCACTCAAGCGATCGCTCTCAATCCCCGATTTAGCAACGCCTACATCAATCGTTCCCTGACAATGCGCCGTCTAGGACACTTACCCGCAGCGATTCAGGATTTAAACACAGTGCTGAGTTACGAGCCAAATAACGCCATAGCCATTTACCAACGTGGTTTGTTCCGACGCGATGCTGGCGATCGTCAAGGTGCATTTGCCGATTTACAAAGAGCAGCTGATTTATTCCAGCAAGCTAGGGATACCGCCAATTACCAAAAAGCAATGTACGCAATTCAACGCTTGCAGTCATCACCTCCTACTTTCCCTCCTAGTCAACCAAACTACAGACAACCAGGTGGTGAAATTACTCCAGGTAGCATAAATCAACCTATTTAGACTTTCCGCATATTTTGACTGATGGGATCAAAACCTTTAGAAAAACGCGTGCTTTCATCATAATAAGCACCAGTCAGATTTGCTCCATACAACTTGGCATACTTGAGTTTAGCTCCGCGGAGATTCGCTTCATTGAGTTTAACACCGCTTAAATTCGCCCTAGTCAAATTCGCTCTGGCTAAGTTAGTTCTACTCAAATCAGCTCCCCAGAGTTTAGCTTTAGCTAAATTAGCTCCACTCAAATCAGATCCCCATAAATTAATTCCAGGTAAGTAGGCTGCAATAAACTTGTACCTACTTAAGTTGAGGGCTGGAAAATATCTTTCCCCTGCTGCATAACGCCTTTTTAATTCCTCAGCATCCATGCATCACATTAACCTTTCTCAGCAATATAGAAGTTATTTGTTCCCATTCTTGGCTCAACCCTCCTGTAAACTCTTGCTGTCCACTACGTTGATACCAGTAACGCGCATTATTTAAATCA
This sequence comes from Nostoc sp. 2RC, assembly GCF_014222165.1. Taxonomy (NCBI): domain Bacteria; kingdom Bacillati; phylum Cyanobacteriota; class Cyanophyceae; order Nostocales; family Nostocaceae; genus Nostoc; species Nostoc sp. 2RC. Next base: position 3,852 of record NZ_JACKZU010000295.1, on the reverse strand, counting down.
CCTTCTTTGCGGTGCAGGTAAGCATGAACCCAAGCGCTATCAGCATCGCCGGCATCTTGAACTATTTCATGAGCTTTGCTCCAATCACCTTTTTTTTCATACCACATTGCTTGCAGCGCTTTTGGCAATGTCTGAGGACATGGGCGCTGTTTTTCCATCAATCGCAAGAATTCCTCTGTATTCACGATCGCCACCCAACAAAAATCAAACTTCTATCTTTAAGATACTCTTTAGGGGGGCGGAGGGGCAGGAAAGATCGGGGAGATAGAGACAATAACTCCTAACTCCAAACTCCAAACTCCAAACTCCAAACTCCAAACTCCTAACTCCTAACTCCTAACTCCTAACTCCTAACTCCTAACTCCGCAGTGCCAATCTCCTTTTATATCCGCTTAACTGGAATCACTTCAAACTCAAAAGTATTAATTAAACGGTCGTCAATATAGACTTCTATTTTATATTTACCAAGTGGATCGCCAGGAGCGATCGTCCAAAAATTCTCAATCACGCCGTCGGTAGCAGGCTGTGTGCGCCTGGTTATAGATGTGGTACCGTCTGCGGAAATTGAGAAGTTTTCACCGTTATCTGTACCCCAAGTTTGTGGAGGTTTTGGTAAACGCAAAACTTCGCGCCATTTGACTTCACCTTGATAATTTTTGAGTTTCATTCGCCATCCGTAAACGTTTCCTTCCTGGAGTGGGACTGTTGTTGTCTGGAAAATGGTAACGTTACCTTTGGCGTCAACTCTCTTCAATCCAAACTCAGCGTTACTAACAGTAATCTTTTTCAGGCTGCTTGGTGTAGGAAATGACGTGGCGTTTTGTCCTACAACAGAAATAGCGTTAATTGGCTTGGAAGATATCACCCCAAATATGAGCCAAGAAGAAGCTAGCACAGCAATAGTAGACCAAATTTTCATTTTTTTTGGTTTTCCTGTCAGACGTTTGGTACTTATTCCAGTAATCTGACATATTTTCCGGGTCAAAGATATTAATAGTTGAACAAAGACAAAATTATTTTTACTAGTTAGTTAGATTCAATACTAGTGTTGGCGATCGCTATTTAAGAAACTTCCAAGTAAAAAATATTCCATAGAAGATTGTTGACCGTTGACCGTTGACAGTCAGCAGTCAAGGCTTCGACTCCGCTCAGCCTTGACCCTGAGCGAAGTCGTACCACTACGTGGAAGCAAGCTACGCGTAGCGGCGACCATAGGAGAAGGGTCAACAGCGAACAGTCAACAACCTAAAACTTAAACCCCAGACTTCTTTGACAAGTCCGGGGTCTAAACACTGGGAATATAAAATCAAATACGATTGCCATAGAGCAAACTTATGTTGATAGAGAATGAATTTTGAGTTGAATTTAATAACGTTTGCTGACTTCAATACCTTTTTCAACAGTGTGATAATTTCTTCGCCATTTTTCCAAATGGTCTATAGATATTGATTTCGAGATGACATTCACACCATTTCCGCGCCAAGCAACTTCTGGATCTGTTGTGAAAACTCCACATTCTAATTGGTCTAGTCTCATATTCCAGTATTCGCTAAATCGACCTTTTAAAGTAATAACTTGCTCAAATACCTTATTTCTGTGTTTATTTCTTCTTTTTCTTTCTGTTGCTCCGGTTGCTTCTGTATCAATAAACTTAGTTTCAATTAAAAACAGACTGCCTTTATAGGTTAAGTAAACAAAATCACACTTACCCAAATCTGTATAATCTGATATTGGTGATTTTTCAAACAACAACAATTCCGCGCATGAGGGAAACAAGTCTTTAATATTCAAAAATAAATAAGCCTGCAACAAAAGTTCCTTATCATAAGGAAACAACAGCACCCCTTCAAAAAATTTTTGAATATCCTCCTGAGTTTGGGGTTGAATTCTTTTACAGTATGAGACAAATTTATGTAGCTCGTTGACGATCATCAAGTTATAACTCCTTCCCCCAGTCGCAGCCTCAAGGTTCATGGCATAAAAAGATACCATTTTCTTAAGTTCTATTCCATCCGCATAAGTAACGAAAAAAACTTCCAAATTCCTAAATACTTAAGGTAATTTACTGTTGACAGTTCAGTAAAACTGTTAACTTAATTTACTTACAGTACTAGTGGACTTTTCACTTTTAATATTCAGCTACCAGCCAGCGATTTGATATGAGCAGAAAATCTGGCGTTTTGTAAAGCTTGGACAGTAATCCTAGAATCTTGTACGCAAAATTGCCAACCCAAGCGAACAAGTTTACGCGAATTTTCAGTTTGTATAACTCCAATTACTGGCATTTTCGCTTTTTCTTTGTCTGGTGAATGCTCTTGCAAAATTGTTTTTAACCGATGTAATTCTTCAATATTCACTGCTTGCTGGGGATTTAATTCCACCATTACCATTTGAACTGTTTCTACTGGTTCTACGTCTTCAACGATATATTGAGTTTGATCGTCACGTCGATCTACTTTTCCCCAAATAATCAATCTGGTATCAACCTGGAGTAAGGAACTAATACGTTCATAAGTTTTGGGAAAGACTACAGCTTCTACTTGTGTAGTTAAGTCTTCTATTTGCAAAATTGCCATTTGATCGCCTTTTTTGGTAACAACCTTTTTGACGTTATTCAACATAACAACTGCACAAAGTCTTGCATCTTCCCTTTGTTCTCCCAGTTGTGAAAGATTAATCGGAGTCAAAAGTGGTGCTATTTGCCGTAAAGATTTGAGTGGATGATCTGATACATAAAAACCTAATAATTCCTTTTCCATTTGTAACTTTTTTTGTGGAGGAAAATCCCCCACAGGCGTAGACTTTGGAGCAGTTTCAAAGGCATTATTTACTCTTTTATTTGGAGTTTGAGAAAATCCATCACCTAATAAATCAAAGAGATTCCCTTGACCGCTAGCTCTATCTTTAGCGCGAGATTGTGCCCAATCATATACTAATTCTAGGTCATTAATTAACTGTTGACGGTTAGTTTCAATTTTATCAAAGGCTCCACAATATATAAGTGACTCTAAAGTACGGCGGTTAACTGCACGTAAATCCACGCGATCGCAAAAATCTGCTAGAGATTTAAACTCTCCTGTCTCATTTCTCGCTGACAAAATACTGGCGATCGCATTTTGTCCCACATTACGTACAGCCGAAAAGCCAAACAAAATCTTTCCTCCTGTCGGCGTGAAATCAACACCAGAACGATTTATATCTGGCGGATCTATGGGAATACCCATATTTGTACAGTTAGTAATGTATTTTTGTACCTTATCTGTATCACCACTGTTTGCCGTCAACAGTGCCGCCATATATTCCAATGGATAATTAGCTTTTAAATATGCTGTTTGATAAGTTACATAACCGTAGGCAGTTGAATGGGATTTATTGAAGCAATTAGAAGCTATTAGACCGCTTTTAATCGCAAAATTATGGTCGCGTTCTACCCCAATATCATAGACATTTTGTCTGCCTATATATTTGCGTGTTAATATTTTTACCATCCTACCCCCTTTCCAAACAAATTTTGCAAACAAAATTAATTAATTGATAAAATGATGAAATTTGTAAATTAAGTATTATCAATAATACAACTCTTCAACGCAATAAAACATTGCTATACTCTTACACAAAATTAATCACAATATATCAAAAGTTTAATAAACGAATAAGTAAGCAGTTAATAAGCAGATAATTAATGTTTTAAAAGCTTATTGAACACATTTAAATAGATACTAATTCGCTTGTATTTGGATATAGGGCATAGGACATGGGGCATGGGGCATGGGGCATGGGAGATAGTAACGCTAAAGGGCCACAGGGGAAAGGGTAAGGGGCAAAGGGGAAAGGGAAGATCCGTGCTTGTCC
>NZ_JACKZU010000294.1:0-10327 GCF_014222165.1 Nostoc sp. 2RC | reverse complement strand
GTGTGGGGAGAGAGGGGAGTGTGGGGAGAAAGAAAATTTATGCTTCCCACACCTCCCACACCTCCCACACCTCCCACACTTCCTGCTTGCCCAATGCCCAATACTTCTCTGCGAGAGGCTGCGCCAACGACTACGCTCAGTACAAGTGCCCAATGCCCAATGCCCAATTCCCTACTCCCCTTCTACTTGAGCGCGGTATTCATCAGCACTTAAAGCATCGTTTACATCATCGAGGTCATCGACGCGCACTTTTAAAAACCATCCTTCACCGTAGGGGTCATCTGCTATTTGTTCGGGGTCTTCAATCAAAGGATCGTTGCGTTCTACTACTGTGCCTGTCACGGGTGAATTTAATTCTTCAACGGCTTTTACTGATTCAATAGTGCCAAATGTCTCTCCTTTTGTCAGTAAATCGCCAATTTCTGGCAGTTCCAAAAACACAATATCCCCCAACTCATTGACGGCAAACTCAGTAATCCCAATGGTGGCAATATCACCATCGAGTCGCACGTATTCATGAGAATCTAAGTATCTAAAATCTTGAGGATAATTAAAAGACATATCACTTCCTCTCCCTTGTCGAACAATTTATTGCCTTAACAGTCATCCAAGCCATATTCAATAATGAACCTTGCTGTAGATTGATTAACTTATACAAGTGATGCCAAGCCATGAGTGAAAAAATGTGATTTTCACTTCTTTACTTACTACTCGGAACTAGACACCACTGAAAGGGAACTCCAAAAAATAAATTATTCTGCTTAAAGCGTTGAACGCCAGTTGCTTCTCCTAAGGGAGAAGCTGCGCGTAGCTTGCTTCCCCAAAGAGGTACAAACCTCTTAACCCATCCAAGGCACTGGCTTTTGTTAACAGTCAACAGTCAACAGTCAACAATCTTCTATGGAATATTTTTACTTGGAAGTCCCAAAACACATTATTCCTCAAAATCCTCAGCACTTATCAGTTCGCGACACGATTCTTTGAGCGATAGAAGGGACGTTTCACCACAACAGCTGGGTAAGCTTTACCGCGAATATCAACTTCTAATTGTTGACCAACAGTTGCTACCTTGGTGGGAACGTAGCCTAAGGCAATGGGATAACCAAGTGTGGGGGATAAAGTACCGCTGGTGACTTCTCCTACAACTTTACCGGCTGATAGAATTTGGTAGCCATGACGAGCAATGTTACGTCCTTGGGTTTGCAAACCTACCAAACGTCGCTGTACTCGCGTAGCTTTTTGCTGTTCTAAAACTGGTCTACCAATAAAATCGCCTTTGGTATCTAGGTGAACTAGCCAGCCCAAACCCGCTTCTAAAGGTGTGGTGGTATCATCGATATCTTGCCCATAAAGTGCCATTGCTGCTTCTAGCCGTAGGGTATCTCTCGCACCGAGTCCACAAGGAATAACGCCAGCATCATAAAGGCTTTGCCACAATTCTACTGCTACATCAGAATCTAACATTACTTCAAATCCATCTTCACCGGTGTAGCCTGTGCGGGCGATGAAAGCAGGTTTACCCAATACCGTTGCTTGGAGATGACCAAATGCTTTGATTGGTTGCAAGTCTTGTTCTACAAAAGGTTGGAGATATTGAATAGCTTTTGGCCCTTGCACAGCAATTAAAGCTTTTTCTGGCGAAAGGTCTTGGAATTGCACTTCATTTTGGTCGAGGTGTTGCAATAGCCATGCTTTATCTTTGCCAGTAGTTGCCGCATTGACTATAATCAATACCCTTTGCGTACCACTGGTGTCTTCACCTTGATAATAAACAATAATGTCGTCAATAATTCCCCCTTGGGGATTTAACAACACAGTGTATTGTGCTTGATGAGGTTGCAACCGACTCAAGTCTGAGGGTACTAAAGACTGGAGTTTGGATATGAGGTTTTTCCCTTGGAGGGTAAATTTGCCCATGTGGGAAATATCGAACATCCCGGCTGTATTTCTCACAGCTTCGTGTTCCCGACTAATGCCACTAAATTGTACCGGCATTTCCCAACCACCAAAGCTAGTAAAGCGTGCTTTGAGTTCTACACCCAATTGATATAAAACAGTCCGCGCCAAGGTTTGGGCGTTATCTTCTTGATTAGCCACAGGTATTTATGCGATCGCACTTTAACATCTCTCTATCCTACGAGATGCTTTCCTGTTTGACAGAATATAGAATTCTCGATTTTAGGTTTTGCATAAAAACCAAAGACGAACAGAACAAGGCGAAATAATTGTTGCAATTTATCTCCCTTGTCTCACCAGTCACCAGTCCCCAGTCAACAATCAACAATCAACACTCTCTACTAAGGTTTAATAGTTAATGGTGGAAATGTTGAGATTTGTTAATTTAACATTATGAAGTATCGGCAAATACTCGCTAGCTTGATCTTAGCCATAGCTCTTTTTGTTTTTCCCCTTTCAGCGCAAGCTGCAAGTTCTTCCAGCATTAGCCGTTCTGCCGGGGATGATTTTCAAAGCAAGGATTACTCTGGCCAAAGTTTAATCGGCACTGAGTTTACTAATATTGATTTGGAAAATGCTAACTTTAGCAATGCTGACCTACGCGGCGTCGTGTTTAACGGTACTGTGTTAGAGGGAGTAAATCTGCATGGTGCGGATTTTAGTAATGGCATAGCCTACCTGGCAAAATTTAAGAACGTTGATTTAAGCGATGCAGTCTTAAGTGATGCAATGATGCTGCGTTCTATATTTAATGATGTCGATGTTACTGGCGCTGATTTTACCAATGCAGTTTTAGATGGAACACAAGTGAAAAAACTTTGTCAAAAGGCAAGTGGTGTCAATTCTAAAACTGGTGTAAATACCCGTGACTCTCTAGGATGTAAGTAAAATTTATGTCAACAGTCTGACAAAAATTTTAATTTAGGCTGCGTTAGCCTACGACACAATACTGTTGATTGTTGACGGTTCACAGTCAACAGTCAACAGTCAACCACCATGCGCTGTTGTATAATTTCCCCTTCCCCACCGCTAAAGACTCCAGCAAGTTGATGGGTACACTAACTCTAACAAAGTCATTCGGATAGGATTAAGCCACTTTTGAGGAGTACCCAACCTATGCTGACGCTTTCCGGCTATCAAATTATTGAAAAAATCTATGAAAGCAGCAATTCTGTAATCTATAAAGGCTACCGGGAAGCGGATAACAAACCTGTAATACTCAAAACTCTCCGAGAAGCTTATCCTTCACCAGAAAGCATTGCTTGTTACCAGCGAGAATATGAGATTATTCACAATATCCATCTATCAGGAGTTGTGCAAATTTACGCTTTGGAAATTCATCAACAACGACCAGTCTTAGTGTTAGAAGACTTTGGTGGTAGTTCCTTAGCTAAATTGCAATTGGCTGGAAAAATAGAATTAGAGCATTTTCTCAAATTGGGTATTTCTATTGCCAAAAATCTGAGAGAAATTCACGCTGCTAATATTATCCATAAAGATATCAATCCAGCAAATATTGTTTTGAATCCTCATACAAAACAAATTAAATTTATTGATTTCGGGATTTCTAATGTTCTGTCACGAGAAACTCAATCTTTCAAAAATCCTCATATTTTAGAAGGGACTATTACTTATATTTCTCCTGAGCAAACTGGTCGCATGAATCGAGCGATTGATTATCGCAGTGATTTCTATTCTCTGGGGGTGACATTCTATAATTTACTCACAGGAGAAGTACCGTTTCCAGAAAATGATATCTTAGCATTAATTCATTGTCATATTGCCAAACAGCCGCCACTTTTAAGGGACTGGGGACTGGGGACTGCTAACAAAAAAGAAATTCCTCAAGCTGTGTGTGACATTGTGATGAAATTAATGGCTAAGAATGCTGAAGACCGCTATCAATCAGCTTACGGTATTCAGGCAGATTTAGAACAATGTTTGCATCAACTACAAACCAATGGCAGAATTGATGTTTTTTCATTGGCAAGAGAAGATGTGTGCGATCGCTTTATAATTCCCCAAAAACTTTACGGACGAGAACAAGAATTAGAAACACTATTAACGGCTTTTCATCGCGTTAGTAATGGTAGCACTGAACTAATGTTAATTGCTGGCTATTCTGGAGTGGGTAAGTCAGCTTTAGTTAATGAAATTCATAAACCGATTACAGCCAAACGCGGTAATTTTATTACTGGTAAATATGACCAATACCAAAAAAATATTCCCTATTTTGGCATTGCTTATGCATTTAACGATTTGTGTAATCAATTTTTGACTGAAAGTGAAACTATTTTAAAACAATGGCAAGTAAAAATCTTAAATGCTGTGGGTAATAACGGACAAGTTTTAATTGATGTTATTCCTAATTTGAAATTTGTCATCGGCGAACAACCACCCGTGGCTTTAGTAAGCGGACAAGAAGCCCAGAACCGTTTTAATTTGGTTTTTCAAAATTTTCTGAAAGCTATTTGTCAGAACGAACATCCCTTAGTTTTATTCCTTGACGATTTGCAATGGGCTGATAGTGCCTCGTTGAAATTGCTAAAGATTATTTTATGCGATGACGATATTCAAAATTTATTCATCATTGGAGCTTATCGAGATAATGAAGTGGATACAATTCATCCATTGGTCATGACTGTTGACGAAATCCAAAAGGATGGAGGAATTGTATCTGAGATTCATCTCAAAAACCTGACTCCCAAGGATGTGAATGCTTTAATTGCCGAAACATTGTCATCTTCAATCATCTTGACTCATGGATTATCGAATTTAGTTTATGAAAAAACTCAAGGTAATGCTTTTTTTACGGCGGAATTTTTAAAATGTCTTTATACAGAAACATTACTGAATTTTGATTATCAACAAAGAAAATGGTGTTGGAATTTAAAACAAATTGCTGCTAAAGAAATTACTCAAAATGTTGTAGAATTAATGATGGGTAAGATTGTCAATTTAGCACCAGAAACCCAGAAAATTTTGCAGCTAGCTGCTTGTATTGGCAATAATTTTGATTTGTCTACATTGGCTGTAATTTATGAGCGATCGCTAAAGCAAGTCCTAGATGATTTATTCCCAGCACTCCAAGAAGGCTTAATTGTTTTTTTAAATAATCGATATCATCTGAAATTTTTCCGAAATGCCCAAAAAGCCAGCGAAATTAATTGTAAATTTCAGCACGATCGCGTCCAACAAGCGGCTTATTCTTTGATTTCCCAAGACCGAAAACAAGCAACTCATTTGAAAATTGGACGACTGATGTTGAATAATACATCAGCCGCAGACCAAGAAGATAAAATTTTTGAAATTGTTAATCAATTAAACATTGGTGCAGATTTGATTAATAACCAACAAGAACGAAATAAATTAGCCAATTTGAATTTATTGGCGGGACGTAAAGCTAAGGTAGCAGCTGCTTATGAAGCAGCTTTGGCATATTTTTCAGTCGGCATTAAATTACTAGCAGCAGATTCTTGGCAAAGCAACTATAACCTCACCTTGGCATTATCTGAGTCAGCAGCAGAGGCAGCATTTGTGTGTGGTGATTTCACACAGATGAATGTGTGGGTAGAAGAAGTATTGCAACACGCTCAAACTTTACTAGATAAATTGAAAATTTATCAACTTCAAATTGCAACCTTTTCCATTCAAAATCAGTTACCAACAGCTAATACAACTGGTCTAGAAGTGTTGCAAGCTTTGGGGATTAACTTTCCTTCTACTCTCAGTCCCTTAGAATTGAACCAAGTTTTACAGCAAACAGCAAATCGTCTCGCGGGTAGGGAAGTCAAAGACTTAATTAACTTGCCACAAATGCAGCAAGCTGAACAACTCGCAGCGATGCAAATTCTTTTTGGCATCATGGCATCTAGCTATCGCCAAGCAAATGAGCTAATGCCATTCCTGATTTTAAAGATGGTGGATTTATCTCTGGAACACGGCAATACACCACTATCAACAATTGGTTATGTGATGTATGGTTTAATTCTCTGTGGTGCTTTGGGAGAAATTGCATTAGGCTATCAATTTGGTCAACTGAGTTTGAGCTTGTTAGAACGCTACGATGCTCAAAATCTCAAATGTCCCGTCAGTTTGACATTTCATGCTAGCATCTGCCATTGGCAACAACCACTCCAGAAAACCATCAAGTTTTTGAGGGAAGCCTATCAAATTGGTAGAGACCAAGGAAATATGGAACATACAGCTTTTTGTGCTGCCTATGATAGCCTACATTCCTGGGGGTGCGGACAAAACTTGGTGGAACTGGAAAAGCAAATTGCTAGCTACTATCATGCCTTTAGTAAATTGCAAAATAAAACGGCTCTTGATTATTTAGCTATTCATTGGCAACTAACCTCGAATTTGCTGCAAACACCTGAGAATTCCGATGATTTAAGCAGCGTAGTTTGTCAGCAACAGCAAATACTATCCCGCTTAAAGCAAACTAAAGATCGCACAGCCCTAGCCCACTTTTATTGCTGTCAGCTTTTTGTGTCCTATCTTTTCCAAGATTTTCCCCAAGCCACAGCCAACGCCCAAGAGTTAGAAAAGTGTCTAGATGCAGTAGTGGGGATGGTGATTGTACCAATTTTCAATTTCTATGATTCGTTGACAGCCTTAGCTTTGTATGGTGATGCTAATACATCAGCACAAAAAAAATTATTAGAAAAAGTCACAGCTAATCAAGCCCAAATGCACAAATGGGCACAACAAGTACCAATAAATTATTTACATAAATTTTATTTAGTGGAAGCAGAACGGCATCGTGTCTTAGGACAAAAATCAGAAGCAATTGAAATGTACGATATCGCCATTGCTTTAGCCACAGAAAATGAATATTTAAACGAACAAGCCATAGCAAATGAACTCGCTGCTAGATTTTATTTGCAATGGGGTAAAGATAAAATTGCCCAAGAATATCTACTCAATGCTTATTACAATTATGCTCGCTGGGGTGCTAAAGCAAAAGTTAAAGATTTAGAACAACGCCATCCTGATTTTTTCAAACAAGCCCCTCAAAAATCTGACTTTTCCACCTCTAAAACTATCTCTACTAGTAGCACTACCCTATCAAAATCTATAGACATCAAGAGTTTTATCAAAGCATCTCAGGTTTTGGGACGAGAAATAAAATTCGATACTTTATTAACAAAATTGATGACAATTGTCATTGAAAATGCTGGAGCAGAAAAGGGTTATTTACTACTTCCGCAACAAGATAAATGGCAAATTGCCGCCTCAAAAATTCTCGATTTAGATGCCAATCACATTTCAGAACCTATCCACTGGCAAACTGAGGCAATGCTTTCTACTGCCATTATTGATTATGTCATTCGCACCAAAGATACTGTTGTATTGCATGATGCTGCCCGTGAAGGTAACTTCACCCGCGATGCCTATATTCATCAACAGCAACCTAAATCTATTCTGTGCTTTCCTCTCCTCAATCAAAACAGAATGATTGCCATTGTTTACTTAGAAAATAATCTCACAACCGGAGCATTTACCCCAGAACAAACAGAAATTGTAAATCTACTTTCTTCCCAAGCTGCTATTTCTCTGGAAAATGCTACTTTATACAATACCTTAGAACAAAAAGTAGCCGAACGCACTCAAGAATTGTCTCAAGCCCTAGAAGATCTCAAAGCTACCCAAAAGCAACTTGTGGAATCAGAGAAAATGGCAGCTTTGGGAAGTCTTGTGGCTGGAGTTGCTCATGAAATCAACACACCAGTGGGTACTAGTATTACAGTTGCTTCCACCTTAGCTGACGAAACTCGTTTGTTGATTGCATCAATGGAACAAGGTTTAAAGCGCTCAGTTTTAAACAATTATTTGGAAATTGCTCAAGAAAGCACCAAATTGATTCTCAGCAACCTCAATCGTGCCGGAGAATTAGTGCAAAGCTTCAAACAAGTAGCTGTAGACCAAACCAGCTTGGAACAACGGACATTTTTAGTCAAGCAATATTTAGAAGAAATTATCACTAGTTTGACTCCCAAACTCAAACAAGCCTCCCATAGCTTAATTGTCACAGGGGATGAAACAGCGAGCATCAACAGCTATCCTGGAGCTTTGGCGCAAACCATCACCAACTTAGTTATGAATTCCCTAACTCATGCCTATCAACCAGGGGAGTCAGGACAATTGCGGATTCACGTCCAACAACAAGACACCCACATAGTAATTGAATACAGTGATGATGGTTGCGGCATTGCGCCAGAAAACTTAAACAAAATTTTTCAGCCATTCTTTACCACAGCCAGACAGCAAGGGGGTAGTGGTTTAGGTCTGCATATTGTTTACAACCTAGTGGTTCAAAAGTTGCAAGGTACTATTGATGTTCGCAGTGAACTAAAAAAGGGAACTCTATTTACAGTCATATTACCTCTAGGTTGGGAATGGTAACTGATGACTGATGACTAATGACTGTTGACTGGAGAGATGAGAGGGACAAGGGAGATGAGGAAAGCAGGGTGGCCAGGGGAGGCGAGGCTCTTGAGGTAGGGGAAGAATAACTCCTAACTCTTAACTCCAAACTCCTAACTCCAAACTCCAAACTCCAAACTCCTAACTCCTAACTCTCAATACCCTCTGCCCCATCTCCTGTTTTTGATTTTCCATGACAAAATTAGTTGAAAATGGTTAACGATACCCACATGTCTCTCTCAGCAACAGACGATGAAGTATTTGTGTTTGAAGATGATGAAGATAATACAAGTCAGAAAATTCAATTAACTTCGTTGGAATTCAAAGGTCAGATACAGGAAACTTCTGAAGCTTGGAAACTGATGATAGTAGACGATGATGCTGAAGTTCATCAGGCGACAAAGTTGGCTTTAAGAAGTTTTACATATCAAGGTAAACCTTTAACCTTTATCTCTGCTTTTTCGGGAATAGAAGCAAAAAAATTAATTGCAGAACACTCGGATACTGCATTTATTTTATTAGATGTGGTGATGGAAACTAATGATGCTGGATTAAGGGTAATTCAGTACATTCGGGAGGAATTAAAAAATCAGATTGTGCGGGTGATTTTACGCACCGGACAACCAGGAGATGCTCCAGAAGAATCGGTGATTTTAAACTATGATATTAATGACTATAAACTGAAGGTAGAACTGACTCGGCAAAAGTTAGTTACAACTGCGATCGCTGCTTTAAGGTCATACCGCGATTTAATGACCATTCAAGAACAAACAACACAATTAACTAAAGCATTACACGATTTACAACAAACACAATACAATCTCGTGCAAAAAGAAAAAATGTCGGCATTGGGTAACTTAGTTACAGGCATCGCCCACGAGATTAACAACCCAATTAACTTTATTGCAGGCAACCTCAAACCTGCTGAAAATTACATTCAAGACTTATTAAGATTAATCAAACTTTATCAACAAACCTTTCCCCATCCAGGAGGCGAAATTGAACAAGTCATCAGCGAAATTGATTTAGACTACCTGCAAGAAGACTTACCCAAACTCATCTCCTCCTTAAAAGAAGGTAGCGATCGCATCCGTGGTATTAGCGCTAGTCTCCGCATCTTCTCTAGAGGTGATGGCGATCGCAAAGTTCCTTTTAATGTTCATGAAGGCCTTGATAGCACACTACTCATCCTCAAACACCGACTAAAAGGCAACGAACATCACCCACTCATTGAAATAGTCAAAGATTACGGCAATCTACCCCCAATAAAATGCTTTCCGGGGCAACTCAATCAAGTATTTATGAATATCCTCGCCAACGCCATTGATGCTTTAGAAGAAACTCACCAAGAAAGAACTTTCCGACAAATCAAAGACAATCCCAATCGCATTACAATTCAAACGAGATTATCTCCAGACCAGCATCATGTCTTAATCCGCATTCAAGATAACGGACTAGGAATGTCCGAAAACGTGAAGCAAAAATTGTTTGATTACTTATTTACCACCAAACCAGTAGGCAAAGGCACAGGTTTAGGATTAGCCATTTCCCGCCAGATTATCGAAGAAAAACACAACGGTAAACTCACAGTCACCTCAGAATTAGGCAAAGGCACAGAATTAACCATCAACATTCCAGTGGAAAATGGGGAATAGGGCAATAGGGCATGGGGCATGGGGCATGGGGAGTGAGGAGTTAGGAGTTGGGAGTTGTGAGTTGGGAGTTGGGAGTTGGGGGTTAGGAGTTAGGAGTTAGGAGTTGGGAGTTATCTTTCCCTGTCTCAAGAGCCTCCCCTGGTTACTCTGCTTTACTCATCTTCCTTGTCTCACCCATTCCTCTCATCCCAATACGGTTAGGATAAGCAGTATGAACTTCCCTTGTGGTCTGGGAAAAGGTTAAGGGGTAAGGGGATTTGGATGTATTTGAAACCTTTCCCCTT
>NZ_JACKZU010000293.1:0-10333 GCF_014222165.1 Nostoc sp. 2RC | reverse complement strand
GTACAAGTAGCAATGATTCGGTTAATGCTTAAAAGACTGGCTTAACTGAATTGTTTAATACTTTCCAAACATCCTCTAAGCGTTACCTCCATAAGCTTGATGCATTTTGCTGAGAGCATTACTATCTATATTAATGTGAAATATTTCAAAATACTGTTGCCATGCTTCTTTCTCCAAACCTTTCATTGAATAGGATTTAAAAGTTTGAAGACGCTTCAACGTATGTTCCTGAATTTGCTCACGGCTTGTAATTAAAGTAACTGACTTTACATTATGATGTGCTAGTACAGTTAATAATTCTATATAATAGCTCTGCTGGGTTTTTATAAACTTACCATTTATCAAAGCAGGTTCAAGGTTATCAATCAATACACCAATTTTTCTAATTTGAAGCTTGGTTTTTAATTGCTCCAGCATAATCATAAAATTTTCTTCTGGATTCTCATTAAAACAATCTCTAAGCTTGAGCCTTAACCAATCTTGTACTGAGTTTAAATTCTGAGGTGTACTTCCTACACGCAGTTTAAGGCACTCTAAACCTTGAAGCTCAAACCATTTTGTAGCCAAGGTTGTTTTACCTATACCGCCCTCTGCATGAATTAAGATAACCTTTGCACCTTCGTTAACTAGTTTATCGAGGTGTGCGATCGCTTCCTCACGCCCCACAAAATCAGAGTTGTTGGATATTGATACGTTAGAGACTGACTCTTGAGGTTGAGATTGTACAGTTGATTGAGCAAAGATTCTTGTTAGTTCACCCAGTTCAACCCCCAAAGCAACTGCTATTTTTTCAAGTGTGGTTGGTGTAGGATTAGCAGTTTGTCCAGTTGCTATCTTGCTAATGACGCTTTTATCCAGACCAGTTACTTGCTCAAGTTTGTATTGGGTAAACTTCTTTTCTTTGAGTAATTTTTTAAACGCCTCTCCAGCTTCCTTATTTTTTTTAGCTCTTGTCACTGGGCATAAACCTCTATGTCTAAACTTGTTCAACGGTTGCACGTTCAACTAGTTGCACAACTACAACTATTCAAATTTTAGAAGACAAACAAAACTAGTTAATAGCAACTAAATCCATCAGTTTAAGGAAGATTTGATATGAGTCACAATAATTTACAGCAAGAAGCAATTCAACTTGAGTTACTTAAAAAAACTTTGCACGGTTGGCAGCCAGCTTTTCCAGTAGTTCAAAGCTATGAATGGTCAACCGATCGCCTGGAACATCACTTCGACATTTCACGCCAAGAGTTATACAAAATCAGGAGTAAACCCCATCCTTGGCGTTCCTCAATTTTGGTTTTTTTACATCTTGGAAAAAATAAATGGCGGGTTTACAGCCTCAACCCAATACAAATTCCGGGATAAGTTAAAAGTCCTTGCCTAAAAATGCGATCGCATTCTTCTTTCTGCAATTAAGCGATCGCCTTTGTCATAGATTTAATGTATAAATATATACTTTATATTGATAATACAAAAATCTTTATTAAAAATTCCCAAGTTTTAGTCACAATAGGTTAATCGTAAGTTGAGTAATATTGGTAACAATACTACAAAAAATCATTCTGAAGATGAAGCTGTTATTTATTATTGAGGGATGGACTACACCAAGTGAAAAGCGTAGGCATCGCCAACATCGACCTCTTGTAGAATGAGTATGTTGTCTGTTCCACAACAAAATGTCATGTAACTTAGCAATAATGGAGCGATGCCTACGGCCGGGTGCGGCTACGCTGTTATTTTTGTAGTAATTGCGGTTCAAGCGGCAATGCGCTACATATTAGCGTGTTTTACTATCGATTTGTCCACCCAAAGACAGTAGATCAAGTTTTGTCTGAATAACTATAAGGGATTAAATAGCTCTGCTTTCCAAAAAGTTGAAAAGGAACAGATTTTTATGACATTTGATTATGATTTGTTTGTCATTGGTGCTGGGCCTGGGGGATTGGCAGCAGCTAAAAAAGCAGCTAGTTATGGCGTTCGTGTTGCCATTGCCGAACAAGAAGCCCTTGGCGGAACTTGTGTTAATCGTGGCTGCGTTCCCAAAAAACTAATTGTTTGTGCTGCTGACTTCGCCCTGCAAAATCAAATGGCACAGACTTATGGGTGGAGTGATTGCCCGACATACTTTGACTGGACATTATTTATTAAATCTGTATACAAGCATCTTGACACCATCAACGAATTCTATTCTCAGCAATTACACAAAGCTGGAATTGAAATAATTTCTGAACGTGCCAGTTTGATTGATGCCCATACTATCAGTATTGGCGATCGCCAAGTTACAGCAGATAAAATTTTAATTGCTGTGGGCGGCCAACCCCTAAAGCCCAATATCTCAGGTATAGAATATGCCATCACATCCCGCGAGATGTTTCAGCTACCTTATTTGCCGAAACGTTTGACAATCATTGGCGGTGGCTATATCGGTGTAGAATTTGCCAGCATGATGCAAGCTTTTAGCTGTCAGGTGACACTGATTGAAAAAGAAAAGATGATTTTGTCGGGGTTTGATGATGATGTTCGCTCTCATGTGCAACAAGCTTTGAGTAAACGCAAAATTAAGTTATTCACCAATACCACCGTTCAAAAAATCAAATATTCAGAAGAGTGTTTGCTGTTAACTATTAATAGTGAAAGCCGAGAAATAGTTGCAGCAGATACTATTTTAGTTGCCGCAGGTTACACCCCAAATACTAAAAATCTCGGTTTGGAAAATGCCCATGTTGAAATTAATGAACATGGTGCAATCAAAGTAGATGAATACAGCCGCACCAATCAAGAAAATATCTTTGCTGTCGGTGACTGTACCAGCCGCATCCAACTATCTCCTGTAGCCAAGGCAGAAGGTATTGCCTTTGCCAATACGGTTTTTGGCAACAACCCACAAAAATTAAATTATGATTATGTCCCCTCTGCTGTTTTTTGCCGTCCAGAAGTCGCCAGTGTGGGCATGACCGAAACCAAAGCCAGAGAAAAATATGGTGCAGCTGTAAAATGCTACTACAATGAATTCCAACCACTGTTTTATCAACTAACTGCAAAAGATAAACAAGCAAGCATCAAGTTAGTAGTAAATGGTGACTCTGACGAAATTTTAGGCGCTCACATGGTGGGTGAAAATGCGGCAGATATCATTCAAAGTCTTGGTGTTGCAATTCGCAAGGGCATTACAAAGCACGATTTAGATGAAACAATAGGTATTCATCCCACAGCAGGAGAAGAATTTTTGTCTTTGAATTAAGCTGTTCTGCATTTAAGTTGCACATTGACTCGATTAGATTGTTGACTGTTGACCGTTAACAGTCAACAACAACTACGCTAATGTAGTTAGAACTTACGCAGCAAGATTATTTGTTGTGGTCGGGCATAGGGCGTTTTTTCTTGCCCCATGCCCAGCCCAAACTCTTAATTTTTCCTTTACCATAGGTAAGCCATATCAATCCCAAATCCCAAATTTAAAATCTAAAATTCATTCAAGTTGTTTCTGACGATCTTGCTGGGTAAGATTTTGTAGTAATGTTTAATTCGTCTAAAGTACTCATCGATGAGTCATTTTGTTGGGTGGGATATCCGCTTTGGGGATTTATTATGCTAGTGGCTTCAAGAGCTTCCACAGTTTTTAGAGCCTCTGATGCAGACTGATATCGTTGTTTGAAGTCATCCTGCACCATTGTAGTGAGAATCTTAACTAGAGAGTCACTCACCTGGACTCGATCGCTCCATTTTATCTGTCCGTCAGCATCCCTTTCTAACTCACGCGGTGTGATACCAGTTAAGGCTTTAATTCCAAGCATACCCACTGCATAGATATCACTACTGTATTGTGGGCGACCCAAACATTGCTCGGTTGGCGCGTAACCCTGAGTCCCAATACCTATGGTGAAGGCAGTTTGCTCTTGAGGTTCTAGCTGTTTGCCTGTGACTTCTTTAACTGCACCAAAGTCAATGAGTACGAGTTTTCCGTCTGAGTGTCGCCGGATGATATTGCTAGGTTTAATATCCCGGTGAATCACATTGTTTTCATGGACAAATGTTAATGTTTGCAATAAGTCTTTGATAATTTTGATTACTGCAATTTCTTCAATTGCTCTACCTGGTGGCAATTCATGATTCAGAGGATGACCAAGTATGTATTCTTGTATTAAATAAAATTCTTCATCTTCTTCAAAGTACGCTAAAAGTTGGGGAATTTGCGGATGATTTCCCAATTTTTCGAGTGTTTGTGCCTCGGAATTAAATAAACGTCTGGCAAGTTGCAATCCTCCTGGTTTGGTGTTGCTTGGTTTTAATTGCTTGACAACACATCGCGGGTTCCCAGGACGTTGGGTATCTTCAGCAACATAGGTTTCACTAAATCCCCCTGCACCCAGAACTTTGATAATTCTGTAGCGCAGAGCCAACATTTTTCCTGATAAAGCTAAATCTCGCTCTTGAATTAGATCTTGCAGGTCATCTTGTTGACTGATGATTTCTTGGACAACCGGAGAAGTTTTATATTTTTGAAATATATCTACTAATTGACGTTTTCTAATGTTTTCTCTCACCATTGAGGTTCCCAAGTAACTCAGTCCGCAACAAACGATGGCCACCATTGGGATGCTAGTGGGGAAAATTAATCCATCGGAAACAAACAAACCATAGCTAATTCCTAGCCAAGTACCAGATAAAACTAAACTATAGAGAAATCGATTAAGACTATGCTTATTTCTACTAATAATTAATGCTGATGTGCCTACTAAAATTAACACAAACAAGCCACGCAATGGCAGAGTTTGAATTTCTTGGGTAATGGCTTTACCTGTCATTAAAGTGGCAATGGCATTGGCATGAATTTCTATCCCCGACATTGGTTCGGGACTCTTACTAGCTGCTACTGGATAATAATCATTATTTAATTTATCTGTTGAACCAATCAAAACAATCTTGTTTTTGAATACTTTTCCCTGTTGTAAATAAGTGTTCCAATTTTCTGGATCTAGTACGTGCCAAAATGGTATTTGTTCAAATGTTCCCGCAGGGCCCCAAAAATAAATACCATCGCCTTTTGGTTGCGGATAATTTAGTTGTGCTGCCCTCAGTACTGCTTCATCAAAGGCAGGTAGCCTATTTGTAAATAAATTTTCTTGATCTAATAATTTGGGAAACTCACTCGCCAATCGGTGAACTTTTCCATCCACCTCCAAAGGAAAATTAACTGAACCAATGGAAACTGACTCTGTGTGAAACATCTGTTGTGGTGGTGTCAGTTGCGTAAACGATCCTTGGTGCGTCTCGAAATTTTCGTAGAGGGCTGCTAAAGCAACTTTGCTACCATATTTTTTCAGTGTTGCTTGCAGTTGGCGATCGTCATTAGGGCCATAACTACTCGGTGTATCAAAAACAAGACCTAAGCCTACACAACGAACACCTGCCTTCATTAATTTTGTAATTACCTGGGCATATGCAGCACGTTTATAAGGAAAAGATTTCAGTGTTTCTAGGTAGGCGTACTGTTGCGCATCTGTTTTATAGTACTGTTCTGGAACTGATATTGACTGATCGTCTATTGCTAAAATTACAATGTCTTCTGGAGGGACAATCGGCCCTCGTACTTGAAAAAAATGAGAAAGTACCTGATTCTCCATCAATTGAACTAAATCCCAACCAGAAGCAGTCAGTACTGCTGCGCCTATTGCCCAAGTGCCGGCTAGTAGATGACCTAAACGAACTATCCACCTAGACTGTCGTGCTGCTGTTGTAGACGTGACTTTTGTAGGTTTACTGGGCAGTCTGTTGGCAGCAGAGACAGAGTTTTTGGTTAAGGTAGATGTAGATTCTTCTGCCATATCGTGTTACTGATTGATTTAAGTCCAACATTTTTATTTATTCAGACCACCTTCTAACTACAAACACATTGAAATAAGACTTAAAATGTTAATCTTATACATTTGTAAAGTATCTTCTATTCATCAAAAAACTTCGATTACCAAGATTAGCCCCCAAGAAATTATTTCTCAGGCACTATCTAAGTTATTTCTTGTCTGTTAAGCGAGTGACATAAGAGTGATTGTCCCACACATCGGAGCTAATATACTCTGCCTGTACACTTGTTTACTGTGAGATTTTACCTCAAACTAACCAACAGGTATACTCTCAACTCGGTGCTTTACCAGCAAGTGTTACAACTGTGTCTTCTATCTTTGGTGCAACTATTGGTATCCTCCAGAAAGTATGTCCTGATACTAAAACTTTACTTATAGATAGGCATCAACTTATATTCTCCCGCAAGCTTATGCCATACCTCTTTAGTAGTAAACTTTAGTGTTATACAGCTATGAATGCTGTTAACGGGTCAATTTTATTGGTAGATTTTGATTACAGGGTGGCTCTTGCAGTAACGGAGGTGAATAAGGCTTAGCACCCAAGTTCTCGACTCTAATGTTGCAGCCGTTTTTATCCCTTGAAACAGGTAGCATCAACGCTATAGATGAAAAGCTACTTTATAGATATTAGCAAACAAGGCATTTGAAAATTGCTATAATCTATTGTTCCATCTAAATTCATTTATATTATTAGGTGTAAATTTGTATGGGTTCTCCAATGAATCGTCTGTCTATTTTTGTAGACGGAAACAATATGTTCTATGCTCAACAAAAAAACGGGTGGTTTTTTGACCCGCGACGAGTCTTAGAATACTTCAAACATGAGCAGTCAGAAACAACATTAATCAATGCATTCTGGTACACTGGCTTAAAAGACCCACAAGATCAACGAGGTTTTAGAGATGCTCTAATTAGTCTAGGATATACAGTTAGAACTAAAATTCTTAAAGAATACTATGATGATACTTCTGGTCGTTACTCACAAAAAGCTAATTTAGATATTGAAATTGTTGTCGATATGTTCAATACAGTAGACCAGTACGATCGAGTGGTATTATTTAGTGGTGATGGTGATTTTGAAAGAGCAATAGAACTATTACGTTCCAAAAATACACATATTACAGTAGTATCTACAGAAGGAATGATTGCTAGAGAACTACGGAATGCTACGGATAGATATATAGATTTAAATGATATCAGAGATCAAATAGAAAAAACCGATGGCTAGTAGATTTAACAATTATTTACAAAGCTAAAAGTAAAAACTAAGTTTGAAAATATTTCGATCCAAAAGTAAAAACTAAACAACTAAAGTGCAAATGACAACTAAAACTGATAAAATCCTGATTTTTGATACTACATTGCGAGATGGAGAGCAGTGTCCGGGAGCAACCCTGAATATAGACGAAAAGTTAACGATCGCCAAGCAATTGGCAAGGCTGGGCGTGGACATAATTGAAGCGGGGTTCGCCTTTGCTAGTCCTGGAGATTTTGAAGCAGTTAGCAAAATTGCAGAAATTGTAGGGACAGAAAATGGGCCTGTAATTTGCAGTTTGGCCAGGGCAATTAAGGCAGATATTAAAGCTGCTGCTGAAGCATTAAAACCAGCAGCTAAAGGTAGAATTCACACATTTATTTCCACTTCAGATATTCATTTAGAATATCAACTGCGAAAGACAAGAACAGAAGTATTAGCCATCGCCCAAGAAATGGTAGCTTATGCTAAATCCTTTATGGCAGATGTAGAATTTTCGCCGATGGATGCAGCTCGTTCCGATCCAGAATTTTTATATCAAGTTTTAGAAGCTACCATCGCCGCTGGTGCAACAACAATTAATATTCCCGATACAGTTGGTTACATCACCCCCAGCGAATTTGGAGCGATGATTAAAGGCATTAAAGAAAATGTGCCCAACATCGACCAAGCGATTATTTCCGTTCACGGTCATAACGATTTAGGCTTAGCAGTTGCTAACTTTTTAGAAGCCATAAAAAATGGCGCGCGGCAATTAGAATGTACGGTTAATGGTATTGGCGAACGTGCTGGAAATGCATCATTAGAAGAATTAGTGATGGCGTTGCATGTGCGGCGGCAATATTTTAATCCTTATTTGGGAAGACCAGAAGAATCTCAAGAATCCCTGACAAATATTGACACCCGTGAAATTTATAGAACTTCACGTTTAGTTTCTAATTTGACAGGAATGTTAGTGCAACCAAATAAAGCGATTGTTGGGGCGAATGCCTTTGCCCATGAATCAGGCATTCACCAAGATGGGGTATTAAAAAATAAACTCACCTATGAAATTATGGACGCCCAATTGATTGGCTTAACAGACAATCAAATAGTTTTGGGAAAACATTCAGGCAGAAATGCTTTTCGTACCCGGTTGAAAGAATTGGGTTTTGAATTGTCAGATAGCGAATTAAACAAAGCATTCGTTAGATTCAAAGAAGTTGCAGATAAAAAGAAAGAAATTTCCGATCGCGATTTAGAAGCCATCGTTAACGACGAAATCCAACAAGCGCCAGATTTATTCCGTGTAGAACTAGTGCAAGTTTCCTGTGGTAGCAACGCCCGTCCCACCGCTACAGTAACTCTGCGTACCCCAGAAGGCGAAGAATTAACCGATGCAGCCATCGGTACTGGGCCAGTGGATGCAGTTTACAAAGCAATCAACCGTGTAGTAAACGTACCTAATGAATTGATTGAGTTTTCTGTGCAGTCAGTAACAGCAGGTATTGACGCCATAGGCGAAGTGACAATTCGTTTGCGTTATGAATCTAGAGTATTTTCTGGTCATGCAGCGAACACAGATATCATCGTGGCATCAGCGCAAGCTTATGTAAACGCCTTAAATAGGTTGTATGCAGCATTGCAAACTCAAGAGAAAGCAGAAGAAGTATCTGCACAGAAAGTCTAAAAAACTTCTGTCTTGATTTGCAGTTAATTGAAAAGTGTAAATAGGGTAGCACAGTTGTGTTACCCTATTTATTTTTCTGCATCCTGAATTCTGAGTTCTACCTATTATGAATATTCTTTACTTTGTATATTTTCTGATTTACCTAATATCCAGAAAATTTTATTCTGAGAACGGATGTTTATTATCAATCAAATTGTATGGTTAGCGAGAAAACCGCAGGATTGCCACTTTGGGTACAAGATAGAGATGTAGTCATTGCTAATGATGAAGAAGTACAGTGGCGAGAAGGGAAACGTCCAGATTATTCCCTCAGCAATGAAATTCTTGAACAAGAGAAAAAATTTCATCATCCAGAAGGTTCTTTAGAAGCGATCGCTGAAAATTTAGTCCGCACTTTTGAAATGGAAGCTTCTCATAAATCTAATCCCCAACAGTGGCTTTCCATTGTTATTGATAAATTTAAAATGAGTAGCAATGGCGGAGAAAACTATACTGCTCAAGATGTTGCAGAACAAGGTACTTATAACTTATTTTTAGGTGAAAGCGAGCAGTACAGTTCCAAATCCGAAACCTTTGAATCTTCCTTTGAACTTTTTCATACAGCCTTTCCTAGTGGCTTTTTTTGGGAATTAACAGAAGTGCTTTCCGGGCCGCCTAGTGTTACCTTTAAGTGGCGACATTGGGGAACATTTAGTGGTTCTTATAAAAATTATGTACCTACTGGTGAAACAGTAGAAATGGTAGGAGTTAGTATTGCTCGTGTCACTGATGATTTGAAAATTGAGTCTTTAGAGCATTATTTTGATAACAATGCTTTTCTGCAAAAATTAACCAGTGGTGGTTGTCCTTTCCATTCCTAATTTTGCTTTAGTTGTAGGGTGTGTTATGCCGGAGGCTAACGCACCACCATCAATAATCTATGATGAGCTACGAAATCTATAGCACACCATACAACTTGGAGATTTTTTTATTGAAAGTTTTCTAGCATATTCCTGCATCATAAATTACAGGAGATTGCAACTTGATGAGGTACAGATAATCGTAGGGGCACAATATATTGTGCCCCTACCCGTGTACTTCATTTACCCGAAATACGCTGTATTAATTTTATAATGCTTGATTTTGCTCAAATTATCAAGTTTGAATCTAAGTCTTAATTAATTCTGAATTCTGAATTCTGAATTCTTCCTTAGAACTTAAACGTATCATGATTCTTTCCGGCTCAGTCAAATTTTTAAAACCATAACGGCGATAGAGTCCATGAGCATCTCTTGTACCTAACATCCACCTTTCAACATCTTGCAATTCTGGATATTCTAAAATATATTCTACAAACCATTTGCCTAAACCCTGTCCTCGGTAAGGCTCCAAAATAAAAACATCTTTTAATAACGCAGAAGTCGCATAATCGGTAATGACTCTGGCAAAGCCAATTTGTTGTTCGCCTTCATATAATCCAAAGCATAAAGAATTTTTGATTGATTTTTCTACAATCTCTAATGGGATGTTTTCCGCCCAATAAGAAGTTTGTAAAAACCCATGAATCATTTG
>NZ_JACKZU010000292.1:0-10376 GCF_014222165.1 Nostoc sp. 2RC | reverse complement strand
ATTTGTCCTTGAAAGCGCGGGCGTAGGCAATACGGTTCGGGGAAAGGGGAAAGGGGAAGGGGGAAAGGTTTCAAATATATCCTTTATCCCTTAACCTTTTCCCAGACCACAAGGGAAGTTCATACTGCTTATCTGAACCGTATTGATTCATAACCAATGACTAATGACCAATGACTAATGACTAATGACTAGAGGTATTTTATGACTAGTAATTTGCTGAAAAATACAGTTGATTCATCATCAAAATTGAACTATTCAGTATTAGTTGAAGCAAAAGAAAACGGATATCAAGCAACAGTTTGGGGTTTACCAGATTGTCAGGTATTTAGTGCAACGCGGGAAGAAGCTCTAAAAAATTTACACGAACTTGTGAATTCTCGCTTTCAAAATGTCGAAATAGTAACTCAAGAAATAGAAGCGGCAAAATCAGAACATCCTTGGATGAAATTTGCTGGTAAGTATAAAGATGACCCACAATTCGATGATATGCTGGCGGATATTGAAGCATATCGGCAGGAACTGGATGCAGAAATGGAAGAGTATTATCGCCAATTAGATCTGGAGGAAGAAATTAAGTGAATTTTTGGATACTGGATACAGATACTTTTTCACTTTTTCAAAGGGCGCATTTATTAGTAGTTCAACGTGTAAATACAATCCCTACAGAACAATTAGCTACCACAATTGTTACCTTTGAAGAACAAATGTATGGAAGGATGAATCGGATTAGAAGAGCCGATTCACAAGAATCATTAGTATTTGCGTACATGCAATTAAATGAAACTTTGAAAGATTTTAAAACTATTAACGTACTCGATTACAATCAAGAAGCTGCTAATTGCTATACAGAACTGCGACGACAAAAAATTCGTATTGGAACTCAAGATTTACGAATAGCGTCAATTGCAATTACCAATAACGGGATTTTGGTAACGCGGAATCAACGTGATTTTTGCCGCGTAGCTGAATTAAAGTTTGAAGATTGGACGCTGGAAAATTAGGGCATTGTCTATTATTCTGCTGTATAAAATACTTAATTTAATGCGGTAGTTATCGCACGTTAATTATTAATATGCTATTCAATATTTTCAAAAATTTTCAATCGAATATTTCACCGATTGATGTTTCTTCTAGCTGGTATGTAGTTTGGGGAAAATTAAATAGTCTCACAGCAGATGTAGTTTGGCGAGATGACAAATTTGCTGTGATTTCTGCGCTGAGTAGTGAACAATTTGCACTCAGTTCTACAGAACAATTTGTAGTAGTCGGTGATGTATGGTTAACTAATCGGCTGGAGTTGCTGCAAAAATTGAAAGTTGATGCAAATAATTTTTCTGAAAACAATTGTCAATTGATTGCTGAACTTTGGGAAAAGTTTGGTTGTGAATGTCTGAAATTGTTGGAGGGGATGTTTGGGTTAGTCATTTGGGATCGCCATCAGCAAGTATTATGGTTGGGACGCGATCGCATTGGTAGCCGGACTCTGTATTACACTACTACTGGTGGAATTCGCGCCATTGCGCCAAAAATGCGAGCGATCGCATCTTATCATTCAAAGGATGTGGATTTGGTGGCGTTGCGGGATTATCTCTGTTGCGCCTTCGTACCGGGAGAACGCACACTTTGGGAACAGGTGCGAGAAGTGCGTCCGGGAACTGTTATGGAAATGTCTGCAAACAAAGTTTATAGTTACTGGGAATTGCAACAGCAAATTACAGGGGAGGATGAATCTTTAGTATGGCATGGCCATCGCTTGCGTTGTCTTTTAAATCAAGTTGTTCAAGAATATTTACCGCAAAATGCACCTGTTGGTGTTTTCCTTTCTGGTGGTTTGGACTCTAGCAGTATCACAGCTTTAGCAGCAAAGTTTCATCATCACCCAGTACATACTTATTCGATTCATTTTGGTACTGAATGTCCCAATGAATTGGAGTTTTCTAGTTTGGTGGCTGAACATTGTCAAACTCAACACCACATTCTGGAAATTACTTTTAAAGATATGTGGGAATGCTTACCCCAAACAATGGCGTATCTTGACGATCCTATAGGCGATCCGCTGACTGTACCAAATTTTCTTTTAGGAAAAATGGCGCGGGAAAATGTGCAAGTTATCCTCAATGGTGAAGGTGGCGATCCTTGTTTTGGCGGCCCGAAAAATCAGCCGATGTTGATGAATATTTTATATGGTTCAATTAATAATCAAGATTCATTACAAGCATATCTGATTGCGTTTCAAAAGTGTGCCTTAGACTTGCCACAACTTTTGAAATCAGATGTTTGGACAGCAGTGAAAACAGAAGCATCTGTATTTTTGTCTGATTTAAATTCCGATGTGAATTACTTAAATAAGTTAATGGCTTTAAATATTAAGTTTAAGGGAGCCGACCATATTTTAACAAAGGTGAATAACTTAACTCAAGCAGCAAATTTACATGGGCGATCGCCACTTTTTGACCAGCGAGTTGTTGACTTGAGTATGCAGATTCCTCCAAAGTATAAACTTTCAGGGGTAGAAGAAAAAGCAGTACTCAAACAAGCGGTTGCTGATGTTTTACCAGAGGCGATTATTCATCGTCCCAAAAGTGGCATGATGGTACCCGTACAGATGGGATTTCGCAAGTATTGGCAACGAGAAGCGAGAAAGTTATTGTTAGATAATAAAAGTGCGATCGCACCTTATTTTAATCAATTATTAATACGAGATTGGCTAGACTATAAAGGCGATATTTGGGGACGCTACGGCGTTAAACTGTGGTTATTGGTAAGTTTAGAAATTTGGTTACAGGTAAATAAAAAGTAGTAGTAAAGTTGATACTGATGGCGCTAACCAAAACTTTCAATACTGTTATAGAATGTACTACTTCCGTCATTTATACTAATCAAGTTGTCATCATTAATATCTAAATTTTGATTTGCAGCAATGCTACGGTTTACGATTTGAATTAATTTTTGTGGCTGCAAGGATTCTAATTCAACAAAATTACCATCCATTAACCATTTGAGTTCTTCATACCTCAGACTTTGTTGAATTTGTGTAGATAATTGTTGAGCTTGTGATGCTGATTCTTCGGTTCTTTTAATCCATATTTTCTGGCTTTTGAGTACTTGACGTGGCAATATCCCAAGGTCAATAATTTTTACATCACTATTTTTAAACCATTCATCATGAGAACGTAGATAATGCACTAAGCTAACTCCTCCAGGACTACAATTATGTAATGCATAAACTTTCAAATCAGGATTGCGGCGGAGCATTTGCATAGTAATTTCAAAGATACTTTCGGGATATTTGGTGATACTGAATATGGCACAATTTGTTTCAAAATGAAAATTATTAGCAATGAGGAATTGAGCAATAATATCACTATCACACACTAACAATCTATCAAAACTATAAGCAGTAATATCATTATTTATATTGACATTTTTTATATTTGTTTTATAAACATCAGAAAGTAATTTTTTAATCGAACCATTGGTTTTTTGCCAGGGATTCATCAATTCATAAATTGATTGATTATTAAACCATCCAGGATTATATATTTTCTGAGTAACTTTGATTACAGCCCGATTTCCTTTTATTAAATCGCCTAAATAAATGGAAATATTTGATATATATCTGCCCAAATATATTGCGATTATTCCTAATAAAACATAAGACCAATTATTAGAAAAATAAAAAAATTGGCTCAAGATGATGCCTATAATTAATATTAATACATCTTTGAGTAATTGGCTAAAGATATTTGTATCTGGTTGAAGGCGCTGAGACCTCATTTCATCAGAGGATGATGAATTAGCAGCATCTTGAATTTTGAAGAAACAAGCTAAAAAAGAAGTAAGCAAAAATAAGAAAAATTTGACACTGAAGGGAGTAATTTCAATATTTAGTTTGACTAAAGTTAGATGAGCATAAATATTCAAAACAGTATAAAGTAAAAACACTAATACACTGATACCAAAGCAGAGATTAAAATTGATGCGATGAATGTTGATTTGTTTTGACTCTATGATGCTTGGTTTTGTATTTGGTGTGAATTTTCTATCGATAAAATATTTGAATTGACCGACAGTAAAGTATAAAGTATTGTTAGCAGAAATTTGAGCGATCGCATTTGCAAAAAATTGATCTGTTAAATTTTTATGGCTAGTATGACTAGTGGGTTCAAATACAAATCGATGACTACAATTTTTACATTTACCCGAATTTAATTTTCGCTCTCTAAGTTTATTATCAATTCCACATTTAATGCATTTCATGTTAATTATTTAGCTAGATTGCTGGAAGTTTTGATAAAGGTATGCAGAGGTTTGTCTCAGAATAATTAGTTGGGCATTTGTAAACAATTATGATGATGACGAAGAATAAAATTTGAGTTTTATATTAGCCAAAACTTTGAACTACGTAGATATCATTTCCTGTCTCGCCAGTTAAAAATAAACCGCTGTCAGAACTTTCAATATTTTGGTTATCAGCAATACGTTTTTGCAAAATTTGAATTAGCCTTTGGGAAGTAAAAGATTCTAATTCGACAAATTTGCCTGACTCTAAAAATTCTATTTCCTCAGGAGATAAAATTTGACGGATTTCTGTAGTTAATTTTTTGGCGGCTTGTGCTGATTCTGAAGAAGTTTGAATAAACATTCCACGTTTAGCAGCAATAATTTGACGTGGTGTTAGTCCAATATCAATAATTATAATGTCGCTATCTTGAAACCATCTAGGACTAGTGCGTAAATGGTGAACTAAACCGATTCCTTGGGGACTGCAATCATGAAGTGCATAAACTTTCAAATCGGGATTTCGGCGTAGCATTTGCATCATAGTTTCAAAAATACCTTGAGGATAACCAGTGATGCTCAGAATTGCACAGTTGTTTTCAAAATGGAAATTATTAGCGATTAATAGTTGAGCAATTGTGGCGCGATCGCAAACGATTAATCTATCAAAACTGTATGCAGTAACATCTGGATTAAATGTAGTCAGGGTATTGTCTTCTCGTGGTGAAGGAAGAATTTTAACAATTAAACCATTGATTTGTCGCCAGCGTTCGATCCAATTTTCAAACTCGTTTTGAGAAAATAAAAATTCCTGGGTTGATAGTCCAGAATTTTGTAGCTGTTGAGTTCCCAAATATATCGATACCATTCCCAAAACGACGCTCAAAGTAAAAGCATAAAAAGAATTGATAATCAATATGCTACCATAAATTCCTCCCCCTAAAATGATGATTCCAACAATTTGTAATGCTCTAGCATTTGCTCTGCGACTTTTAGCATTAAGTTGATGAGAATCACTATTTTGAAAAATATTCCAAATATAAATAGCGTTAAAAATAAATAATAACAAGGCGATAATATCTTGATTGCCAGCAGTTATCTGAGCCGACCAAAAAGCTATAAGTATGCTGAATATTAAATAACCGATCAATAAGCTGAACACAGAGGAAAATGACTTACTGACAATCCGCATATTTAAAAAATAAAATAATTGTTTAGGTGTAAAGAATAAAGTGTTATTAGCCGAAATATCAGATAAAGTTTTGGCAAATAACGGGTCAGTAATTTTGACTTTATTCATACTCATCGGTTCAAAAGCAAACGGATGATTGCATTTTACACAGCGACCTTGATTAGCTGTCCGGTCTTTTAATTTATTATCAGTTCCACATTTAATACACTTCATAATTTTGATTGAATATTAGTAGTGAATCTTGATATCATGTCCGGTTAATCACTAGCCTTAATAAACAGGTTTTTACCAGACATAATATTAGTTATTCAACACCTGATTTGCCAGCAGAACATTGTAATCTTCCCGTTGACGAATTAGGCGATGTCTGCCATTTTCTAACAAAACTTCCGCCGGTTTAGGACGGTGTAAAAAGTGAGATGACATAGCATAGCCATAGGCTCCCACATCTAAAATGGCAATAGCATCACCAATTTTTAATGCTGGGAGTTGGCAATTTTTTCCGAGATAATCTCTTGAGTAAGTTGTGTTACCGCAAACATCAGTTGTGAATAGAGAGTGGGGAGTGGGGACTTCATCAACCAAGGATTTTGTTTTTCCTTGTCCTCTTTCCCAAGTGATGATTTTTCGATGTCCACCGTGTACTGGAGGTACTGAAAGATTAGCAACGGTGGTGTCAACTCCGAGAATTTGTTTGTCTTTTTGCCATTTTACAGAAACAACTTCAGCAAGCAAAGTTGCACATCCCGCGATCGCAGCTCGTCCCGGTTCAATTACCAAATCAATTTTCTTTGGTAAACAGGTAAGTTTCTTGCTTAACTCAGCACCAAATTTTTCCCAATCAAACCCCACTGCGTTGTGCTGATAGGGATAGCCAAAGCCACCACCAAAATTCAAATATTCCCAATCTGGTAATAGTTGTGCTGTAGCTATTAATTTATCGATTACCTCGGTGAAAGCTGCTGTCGCATTGGTTCCCGTCCCCCGATAGAAATGTAAACCACTCAGCTTTAGTCCAACTTCATTAGTTAAAGCAATGGCTTGAGCAAATTCTTCAGGACAAACGCCAATGCGGCTATCTCCGGTAATTT
Source organism: Nostoc sp. 2RC (assembly GCF_014222165.1). Lineage (NCBI taxonomy): Bacteria > Bacillati > Cyanobacteriota > Cyanophyceae > Nostocales > Nostocaceae > Nostoc > Nostoc sp. 2RC. Next base: position 3,812 of record NZ_JACKZU010000292.1, on the reverse strand, counting down.
CCGGTAAATTAACGCGTAAACCCAAGCGGGGTGGGGAGATGGGGGGATTATTTTGGTTTAGTGTGCTTTTGCTAACTTTATTTGTCAAGATTTGGCAACACAACTGTAATTGATCCAAGCTATCTAAATTGAGAGTTGTGACTCCCCAATTCAGGACTTGTGTCATCTCTGCGTGGTTTAGATTGCTACCACTGTAAACAATCTCACTGGGATTAAAACCTGCTTGCAAACCTAGATAAATATCTCCTGGTGTATTGGCGTGGAGTCCCCAGCCAGCGGAGCGAAAAATTTTTAACAGCGCAATGTTACCATTAGTGACGCTGGCAAAGCGAAATTGTGTACGAGGATAACTGACTGCCTGAGTAATATATTCAATAGTTTGGCATAAGCGATCGCCATCATAAACATAAAGTGGAGAACCGTAGTGATTCAGTAACTCTTGAGCAAGTTCTTGAGTGAATGGGGGACATGGGGACATGGGGACATGGGGAGAATGACTCTTAACTCCTAACTCGTGACTTTTATCTAAGCTTGCCATCGCTTATAATTCCTCCACAACCAAGGGGGTAACCAAAATGGATGATTCCATGATTGTTTGCTGAAGTTTTCATTTAAGAACTGCCATCGCCAAAGTTGCCACATAATTAATAACCAGAGAATTTCACCAATTCGCCTACCTTGAATAGCACCTCCTAATTTACCTTCTACTATTTGGGCGGCGATGTGGGGATAAAAATGATTGTTAGCATTGAGTGTTTCTGGATTGAGCCACACACCAATTTGATGCCACAAATCATTAAAACACCAAGAAGTTAAGGGAACTCCCATACCACGTTTTTGTCGCCAAACAATTTCAGGGGGTAGCCAATTTTCCACAGCACGTTTGAGGATATATTTTTCACAAGCTCCTTGTAAGCAAAGTTCTCCAGATAAACGAAATGTCCATTGTGCTAAATCTAGGTTACAAAAAGGCGATCGCACCCACAATCCATGAGCCAATCCCAAAGCACTAGCACGAGGATGGATATTCTGCGCTCCTTTGAGCATTAAACTGGCACGCCGGAGACGATGCAGCAAAGCTGGACATTCAGTAGCATCGAGAGCCGCTAACAACCAATCTTCAGGATGCAAATTCTCGATTTCGCCATATATTTCTGGTTGATAAACTTGAGATTCATAGCCCCAAAGACGATGAAAAGTCCGGAGATATTGCTGGATAAAAGTTTCCTCGCCGGCGGGATTTGCTGACTGATAAATTCCTGCGGCAATTAAAGGTTTATTCGTCCAACCTGCAAATAATTGATCTCCACCTTCCCCATTAAAAGTTATCTGAGTTTCTTCTCTCGCTCTTTGAAATAGCAGGTACAACGGAACACACACCCCATCACCAAAAGGCAAATCCAATGCTTTCACCGTAGGAATTAAAGCATTTTTAATATGATTTGGCTGTGCTGCTACTTTTACTAAAGGAATTTTGAGAAATTGGGCGACTTGTTCGGCATAGGGATATTCTGGAATTCCTACGTTACCAAAATCCAAAGTGTAAGCGCAAACTTTTACCCCTGCTTGCACCAGTAACGCTGCCACCACAGAAGAATCAAGTCCGCCAGAGAGAAACACCCCCACAGGCTCATGGCTAAAATCGGCAATTTGTTCTGCAATGGAATTTTTCAGCAGGATTTGTAATTCTCGAATTGCTGTAGTTTCATCTGTTAACTGTTCTGGGGCTTGTCGCCAAGAATTAATATTTCGAGATTCGGGTGTTTGCAGATTATTTAAATTGCCATCGTGCCAAATCAATTCAGTGCCCGCCGGAACTGCAAAAACTCCAGTCACAGGAGTTAAAGGTGTGGGAACATAGGAAAAACAACTATAACCATATAAACCAGGAATACTCACATCTGGTTCTTGCAAAATTGGTAACAAAAGTTTTAATTGAGTTGCAAACCAAATTACTTGTCTTTGGACAGTCCAATACAAAGGCATTTTTCCGAAAGGTTCTCTACCCAAAATTAGGCAATTACTTTTTTCTAGACTTACCCAAGCATCTGGCGCACTGAATATTCCTGAGGCCGAAACACCAGCAATTTGATTTTTTAACGGTGAATAATTTTTATCCCGTCCTATATAAATAACATTGCAAACAGGAAGCAGATGATTTTCTGGTGTATCTGTAAAAACCACATCTAACTCTGCTTGTGAAGGGAAAAAAGTCTCTCCCCTCCTAGAGGAGAGGTTTTGCAAAACATCACTTAACAGCGCTTCCAACCGATGTTGAGCGCCGTAACCCCAATATCCAAGAAAATGATGTGGGATGTTGTCCATCATTGGACTAGTTCACTTGAAAAGTTTCATTGCTAATTTGACGCCCTTCCAAGAACATTTGCACCTGCCATTTGCCAACAGTTGCAGCTGAAGTAATCGTGTGGCGACATTGAGTATTCCAAACTGAGGTATTAATTTCGCGGGTTTGATAGTTGTTTTGCTTGACAATTTTACCGTTTGGATCTAACCAATTACACGAAAGAGTTAGTTTTTTACCCAAAGGTGCATCCTTCAAGGTGACACGATAAAAAACTTCTGCATTAGTTTGGCGAGAAATTGTGTTTAAATTACCGCTATTATTTTGTGCTAAAGTGATGCGGTCTTGTTGAGCATAAACACGAGCAAGTGCAGAATTTTGTTGTTGGATGACAAATATTGTAGATGCACTCACCACTGCTAATAATGCCACCACACCAGAGGTAATCCATCGATTTTGACGTTGTTGCACTGAAAGGGCTTGACGACGATGCAACTGAACTATAGCTTCATCTAGTAACTCAGGCGGTAAGTTCATCTCCTGTAAAATTTCTTTAACTTGTTGCTGGTCTAATTCTGCTTCTCGACGCGTTTGCAGACTTTCAACTTCAGTGACTATTTGTGCTAATTCCTCTTGAGTCAGTCGCTGCGTCATAGCTTAACTCCTGTTTAAAAAAAGTTGTGCAATACGAAGAGTGTTTGGGAGAAGATGCCCTACTGAATTAGGGAAGTCTTAACCGGGAACAGCGATGAAAAACTTGAGTTTTGGGTCTGAGGTACAGTTTAAAAAAGATGTTTTTACCAGACGCAAAGCACGATTTTAAACGGTGTCCTTGTCACAACCCCACACTATGACGCGTGGGTTTCCCTGTTAAGACTTGCCTCTAAATATATTCCGATGGTTCGCATCATAAACTACAAGTTTGGCTAATTACTTTTCGGAAAAATCCGAAAAATCTTGTCAAATTGGCAAACCAGTAACTAGATTTTTGATGTTTGAGGATTAGCCGATTCCAGCTAGTTTGTGATGGCGATCGCTGTTCTGATTATAATTAAATGTTTTACTTGATGCTCAAGTGCTATGGCCACTAACAGCGAAAACAACATCCAACGCAGCTGTTATCATTAAACCCAGTGCTGAGTTAAGTGAGTCGGCGTAAATAATTGTAGTTACGAATAGGCAGGTAGCAGTGAGCAAAAAGTACGAGGGAAAAGAATTTGAGCCTTGTTTACTTTTATTTACACAGTTTAATTTTATTGTGCCGACTTACTTACCTTAGGAGAAACTAATTCACTCGTTTTCAAAACCCTTAATGTCCTGATTATTTGTTGATTTTTTAACATAATTGAAAATTTTTGATAATTTTGTTTTTAAAATGTATCCAAAATATTAGATAAATTATTAAAAATTTAAATTTATTTCTGAACACCAATAGCTAGTTACTTTTTGCTACATTTCATTGGGCATGGGGCAAGCAGGAAGTGTGGGAGGGGTGGGAGGTGTGGGAGGA
>NZ_JACKZU010000291.1:0-10414 GCF_014222165.1 Nostoc sp. 2RC | reverse complement strand
GCCAACTCAATGCCACTGATGTTTTTAATTTGAGTAGCCCAAAAAAACCTTTGGTGAGTAGCAAGCTATGTTGCTGTCCGGACATTTTTTCTGTGGAGAAAAAACGCACCCCCCAGGTGCGGCAACAAACTTGCCCTCCTTTCACGGTTCCCCTACCTAAGTAGGTCAACCACCGTGACAGAGGGGAAGATGATACGAAAATTCTCTCTAGGAGTTCAGCCTGGAAAATTTCTGCAAGGTTTGGGCAAATTAGCTTTTTAATTGCGCGATGGGCTACGCCCCGCCGTAGGCGATCGCTCGCTTTCGCTATATTGAGATACCCCTAGCGCTATCTTGACTTCCTTGGTACTCAACTAAAGCTATTGCAGTGCATTCCATTATCTCGCGTCGCGTCTTGGCATCGAACCAGAATCGTAAGTAACCGCTTGGTCAATGACAAATGATAGTGCAGTCGTCAAACTTAAAACAGCTAATGACTAATGCATCAATAATGCGACAGAAACGCTCACACAGGATAGACATTAGACTGACTTTGGCAGAATACGAGAAAGCACAGTTAATGGCAGATGAAAATAATCTCACTATGAGTGAGTTGTTTCGTGCCAAGACTCTGAAAAATAGATTGCCCAGGCGTGTCACCAAAGTAGCAGGTCAAACTTACTGGGAGTTGGGGAAAATAGGTAACAATCTCAACCAAATAGCTAAAGCAATCAATACTTCAGTAGTCATGGGAGAACCTGTGGTCGTAGATAGAGCATTGTTGTCACAGGTAAGAGATTTGGTGAAACAGGTGCGCCGAGAGATTGCTGAAATTGATTTAATCACTGATTTACAAGATGAAGGATGATTGGCAAGCACATCAAAGGTAAAAGTTTTCGGGGACTGCTAAACTACCTCTTTGGCAAAGATGGAGCAAGACAAATCGGTGGGAATATGGAAGGAACAAACCCACGCGAATTAGCAGCTGAATTTGGTATATCTCGAAGATTAAACCCGAAGGTGAACAGGGCTGTTTATCACGCTTCTCTGAGTTTGGCCCACAAAGAGAGTTTAGATGATGATACTTGGGATGAAATCGCCCAGAAGTATCTGCAAGCAATGGGTTTTGATATGAACCAATATGTCGTAGTGCGGCATACTGACCGGACTCATGAACACATACATATTGCTGCCAGTCGCATTCAATTAGATGGGACTACAGTTTCTGATAGCTGGGACGATCGCAGAAGTGAAGCGGTAATTCGCAAGTTGGAGCAGGAATACAATTTGCAATCGGTGCAACCAAGTTGGGAAAAAGATAAGCACAGTCCAACTACTGGCGAACGTAGGCACATTGCCAGAACTGGAGAGGAAAGCGTTAGGGTCAAACTTCAGCGCTCGCTCGACCAAGCAACCCACGACCATCCCACTATGCCAGAGTTAATAGAGCGATCGCAACAACAAGGTATTAATGTCCGCGTTGGTTATACTCGCACAGGCATTGTCAAAGGCATTAGTTACCAACTTGATGGTGTGGCTTTTAGTGGTACGCATCTTGGTAAAGCATATACCTTTCCTGGTTTACAAAAGCATCGAGGTGTAAACTACAGTCCCAAGCGGGATGACAAACGCATCCAGAAACTCATGGAACAAGCTGTCGAAAATCCCACACCAGCAGTGCCTCCAAAACAGGATGACAAACGTATCCAGAAACTTATGGAACAAGCTGTTGAAAATACTGCACCCTCTATTTCTCAGATAAACTCCTTGCATATACCAGAGCCAACAAACTGGGAGCAAATACGCCTAAAGTTAAGCCAGCAGTACAATTTACCCAATTCTCTGCTCACAGAACTGTATGAAAAGGGTTGGCTCTATGCAAGTCAAACAGGTCAAGCAATATTTGTGGAACGCACGCTCGACGATCTTCCAACTCTTGCCAAGCAGCTAGAACCAACGGGTGACTTCACCGCTATTTCCCTTAACTCTGAACGGACAAAAAATGGTAGTTTTTGGATTGCTACAGATGCCACAGTAGAAAGAGCAGTGCTACTAAGTGACCCGATTGAAGTTCTCTCTGTCATTGCCTTAGAATCAACTGTTGACAAAGAAAAGCGCAAACCGACATTGTATTGGAGTGTAGACGATAGCGAGCAAATACCTTTAGAATTTTTGCGAGCGATCGATACAGTGGTCATCGCTTTTAAAGATAATGAGAAAGTTGAGGACTTGATAGCTGAGATACTGGCTCAACTACCTCAAGCCAAACAAGTTTCTCCCGGTGAAGCTGGTTGGAATGGAATGCTAACTGATGGCAATTTGCAAGCTAAATATAGCCAAATACTAGAGTCTCAAGGTTGGGAACTTTGATTTAGCGTTTCCTAGTCTACCAAGATATACATCACAATGCAGGTGGCAATTTATACTTAGGCTGAGTTTTGTGCTATCTTCATGAAGACAGCTGAAGGCTATTCATTTACAGAGAAGCTGCACGATCGCGGAAATACTGACGGTATATGCTGAGTCGGGGTAAAACGTGATTGTTTTCTAGCTCCACCAACCCCATGCTTTTTAATTTAAAGGCTTGTATTGGCTCCAACTGTACTGGTGCATTTGTTGCAACAATTTCTTTCATTCCCATTGCTAGGTCAGGATGTTGTTTCAAATTCCACCAGTGGCGTCGCAAATGGTCGCCAAAAGGCCCAGCATCTGTAGCGGCAATTTGTAATAAGTGTTCCAGTGTTGTATCCTGCCGTGCAATACGATAAAGTGCAACCCTTACCAAATAAGGATGGCCCCCCACCATCGCCATCAATTGATCAATTTCAGTAGAACTCCAATTTAGTCCATGCCTGTATATTAAATCTTGCACTTGCTTGATGTTAAACTCAGGTAACTCAATCGACAGTCCAACATTAAACGGCGATTGATTCATATTCATCGGAATATAAACTTCTGTTGAATGTACTACTACCAATCGCAATTTCTTCCATATATCCCGATTCTTTGCCTCCTCATGCCAAGCGCGTAGAAGTCCAAAAAAGTCACCAGCAATTTCAGGGTATTGATATAATAAATCGACTTCATCCAAACCCAAAGCTAAGGGTTGACTGATTTGTGTTAAGAGATACTCCTCAAAATATACTGTACAGTTATCCTTGCTGCCAAAAATTTCGTCCCAGTAATCTGTTAACCGATTTGGCAATCGCAGTTTTCGACTGACACTGACACAGAACCAGCGCAAAAATTGCTCCAAGTCTGCGAAGACTTTACTATCTGCTAGCTGAAAACTCAAAGATACAGCTAGAGAATTTTTTTGGGAAGCTTGATAAAGAATTCGCGCCATCAGTGAAGTTTTACCCATTTGCCGTGGTGCTTTAATGCGGATGAGAGAACCAGGCTTCAAAATAGTTTCGTAGCAATCATATTCTATGGGAGAGCGTTCCACATAAAAAGCAGAAGCTAGATCCACCTGACCCTCTGGTAATTCAGGTTCTGCCACTGGTAAAGGCGGGCATTCAAGGCTTTCCTCAGCAGAGGGCCTTGTTGTTAACTCCTCTTCTGTAGGAGCTGGTTCACGACCTTCTGCCAGAATTGCTAATATTTCTTGCAGAATTTTAGGTGTATCAGCAGATGATTTCCACTCTCGCTGTTGAATTCTTTGTAAATAACCCCGTAAGTCATAATTGAGGGGCGAATTCAGAGGAAAATTAATGCGGATTGGCAAAATTACTGGTTTATGATCAGGACGTAAATCTCGCAACTGCTTCGCACGCCTTACTTCTTCTGTCACCATTTCACTGGTAGCAGAATCAGGAGATAACAGCAGTAGAAAGTAGTCAGATTGCTCCAATTCTTTATCTATACGCTCAGGCCAGTTTTCACCTAGTCGAATACTTTCCCCCGCCATAAATACTTCATACCCAGCCGTTTTCAAGGCTTTATAAAACTGCTGGGACAAGGTTAAATCTGGGTCTTTGTTACGATAACTGATAAAAACTTTAGTGTTTTTACTCGCTGGTTTCATGGTTGAGCATTGTTGTCCTACCGTTTCTATGGAAAAAACTTGCTCACTCAACTCTAACCATGCTTTAATCAGTACCTGAGTGGGAATAATAAACGCCGCTTTGGCTGTTGTCCGCTCCATTTCTGCCGCTACTGCCATTCCTGCTACACCCAGTAGCTGCTCATCCCATATTGGCGCACCACTGAAACCTGGCTCTAATGAATAACCTTGTTGTTTTATATCCTCCAGTTGCACCCAACCGTTGGCCAGTTTTGCCCTTATTTCACCAGAAGCCCAAGCCCCATTAGGCTGGTTTTTTGGAAAACCCAATATTCGGAAAGGATGCCCCCATAAATCTTCTGATGATACCAATCGTGCTGGTTGAACGCCATTAGGAGGAGAGGTTTCTAACTCGAGTCCCGCAATATCTTCAGCAAATTCATCCGGATTAACAGGCCGCCAAAAAACTACTTTGGCTGTGAAGAACTGCTTCGCTGCTAATAACGGAAAGTCCAAACGTACTTGTGCATTAGGTATTTCGGCTGTATTTCTGGCAATTCCCAAACCATCTGCTACTACATGGGCGCAGGTAAGGATGTATTTTTGAGAAACCAAGAAGCCAGCACCAACAACTTTGCCGCTGTTTGAGTAAATTCTGACAACTGATAACTCCAGGGTTGAGGCCATCTTATGGTTCCCGTTTCCACTTTAAAGTGATCTCATAATTGATTTCGCTATTACCAGAAGCAATGACTGCTCCAAGTTCTGCACTCATTTTGATACCAAACTTGATTCCCACTTCGTCCGCAGGCTGATTTAGGCTATTTACTTTAGTCATAATGACATTTGCTATGGGCTTGATTTGATCCAGAGCAGACTCAAAAGTTTTTTGAGCTTTTTGAATAATGTCATCTCGCAGACCAATACGATCATCCGTTTGCCCTGGCTCATCTATTTCTACAAGAATCGAGTCGCCGCTTTCAAGAGGAAATTCAACGATACGCTTCACAAGCTAAACTCCGTATGCTTTTAGACACAATAGATGTGAATATATACTATGCAGATTGTATTTATTTTTTCATCTTATATAATCTATCACCCTACTTGAGAAATTTTATATTTTTGAATTTGTGAAAAGTTCTTTTGTCGCACTATGTCCTGACGCAGCTGGGGGAGGGGCTTGGGGAGTTATTGTCAGATGGTTGACATTTTGAGAACACGATTATTAGAAATTCAATTTCATAAAAGTGTAAGAGTTGACAATTTGATTACGTAATAATCCGGTATACAAACACGGTATTGACAATGCCATCTCTTTCATCTGTGCAGGTCAGGGGGTTCTGGTTTCTGCCTACAATAGCGATATTAGTTTAGATATCAACCAAGATATCTATCGCCATGCTCGCCAAAATAGTACTGTAAATATGTCAAGCTCTTGGGGGTCTGAATGTTCTAGCTTTATCCAAGTAGGCACTAATGCTGTGAATTGTTGCGATCGCTTTTGATATCAACGTCTAAACTGGGTGTGGGTTCTGCTGCTTCCCTGTATTTGCCATCTGTACATAGCCGACGTTCTTCTGGGGTGAGATTAGCTTTTGGGTTGTTGAGGAAATAGTAAAGCCATTTACAACTTCGTGCCAGCAGCTGATCTAAATTATTAATCTCCCACAATTTGACAGTACCATCTGCTTGTATTGTTGCCAGCTGTTGCGCGTCAGGGCTAAACAAAACTTTAGTTACACTTCCCCGATGCCCCTTAAATTCTGCTACCTGCCGTCCAAGCATGTCCCAGACTCGTGCCGTGCCATCTTCACTGGCTGTAGCGATATACTGGCCATCCAAGCTAAACCGCACATCAGTCACTGCTCCTTGATGTTCTCTAAATTGTGTTATTTGTTCCCATAACGTTTTTCGTTCTTTAGTTACCCTCCACAGTCGTGCAATACCATTTTGCCCTAGAGTTATCAAATTTTGTCCGTTGGGACTAAACTGTACATCAGCGATAGGCCCTTCGCGACCTTGAAATTCTGGAAGTAGCTTTCCTGATAAATTCCATAAGATAACTGTTTCGCCTCCAAAAGCAGCTAAATACTGATTATCTGAACTAAATTTAATATTCCAAATTCTTTGGTGTTGCCGATCTTCATCTTCATCCTTAATTATTTGATTATCTTGAAGTGGAACTGTCTTCTGTTCATAAATATTCCACAAACGAACTGTACTATTTGTTTCTAAAGTAGCTAAGTATTTGCTATTTGGACTAAATTGGAAGTCGGTAATTAATCCCTTGAAGAGTCCTATCTCCTGTCGTGCCTGATTTAGAAGGTGAGCAGTACCATTAGTCTTTAAAACAGCTAATTGCTGTCCATCAGGACTGAATTGGACATCCCAAATTTTTTCCTTTTTTTGCAGTGTATAAACTTGTTGACCTGCTCTGTTCCAGAACTGAGCATTACCATCCTCTCCTAATGTAATGATTTCTAATCCGTTAGGACTAAATCGGACATCAGTAATCTTGTCTTCTTTTAGCTGTAGTAGCGCTACCTGTTGTCCAGATTTATTCCAAATTTGGACAGTTCCATCTTCTCGCCTAGCAATCAATAGCTGACTATCAGGACTAAATTGCACATCCAGAACTTTGTCTTTGACTTTCTGTAATATATGGTCTAACTTTCCAGTTCTGTCCCACAGATGTATGACACCATCTTCCCCCAAAGTAACTATTTGTTGACCATCTGGACTAAATTGCACATCCAGAACTTTATCCTTTTGTTCTTTAAATTGTTCTATCTGGTTAACAGATAAATCCCAAAGGCGAAGGATACCATTTTTTTCCAAAGTAGCTATCTGCTGACCATCGGAACTGAACTGTACATTAGTAGACTGACTCTGGACTCCTTTGAGTTGTCTTACCTCTTGTCCCAACTCATTCCATAAGCGAATAGTATTGTCTGCTCCTACAGTGGATAGATATCGCCCATTGGAACTAAATTGAACACTCAAAATTTCACCTTGATGTCCTTTAAGCTGAGTGATTTGTTCTCCGGATCTTTTCCAAAGGCGAGCTATACCATTTTCTTCTAAGGTCACTAACTGCTGACCATTAGGGCTAAATTGCACTGTTGAGATTCGCTTTAGACTTTCGTTCAATTGACTACTCTTTTGTCCAGAATTATCCCAAAAGCTAACAGTACCATCTATTGCGCGTGTCAGTATTTGTTGACTATCTGGATTAAACTGTAAAAAAGCGATCGCCTCACCACTTTCTTGCAATTGGGCTATTTGCTGTCCCGATAAATTCCAAAGGCGGGCTTTACCATCTTCTTCCAAAGTGGCAATGATTTGTCCATTAGGACTAAATTGTGCGTTAATAATTGGACTTTGAGATCCTTGCAATTTTGCCACCAGCTGCCCAGAGCGATTCCAGATACGGGCAACACCATCACTTCCGGTTGTAACTAATTTTCCACTATTTCGGCTGAACTGAATACTGTAGATTCGACCTTGATGCCCTTCGAGTTGTCCTACTTTCTGTCCTTTATGATCCCATAGTAATACAGTACTATCCGATCCTACCGTTGCTAATTGCTTGCTATCTGGACTAAATTCTATGCTATAAATATTACCCTGATGCCCTTCAAGTTGTTTAATTTTTCTTCCTGATTGATTCCATAAGCTGATAGAACCATTTGTCTCAAGTGTGGCTAACTGCTGACCGTCTGGACTATACTTTACAATACCAAATCCTAATTGTGCTAATTTCCGTCCCGTTCTGTCCCACAAATAAACAGTACCGCCTTCACCCACGGTAGCAAGGTTTTGTCCATTTGGATTAAAGTGTACATCTATAGTTTGATCCGAATCATCTAGTATACGATTTCGCTCAAGTATATTGTCAAGAATTTGTTGAAGTGCATATATTGGGCTAACTGTTGGGTATTCTATTGTTGAAACAACACTTGTAAAAAGTGTTTTTAACTTGTAACCACTATACATTGCAGCTAAGAGAGCTTCAATTTCTTTATTATCAAACTGTCGTAAAGCATCAACTCCAGCTTCTGCTAACCGTGAACCTTCCACGTTGTTGTCTAGTGCTTCCTTTGCTTTATTGAGACTGGCTTGGGTTTGCTGAAGCCTAATCTGGGCTTGCAACTGTCTTTGCTCTGCTTTATCTGCTGTTTTCTTCGCAAACTGAACTTTTTGATTGGCAGCTTGAACCTGCTGATTAGCAGCTTGTAATTTCTGATTGACAGCTTGAAATTGTTGATTAACAGCTTGTAGTTTCCGATCCGCAGTTTTAACTTTTTGATTAGCGACCTGCACTTTCTTATTGGCAGCTATAAACTGCTGGTTAGCGGTTTGAATTTTCTGCTTTGCCTCTTGCACTAGCTTGTCTTTTTGTTTAATCTCCCTGTCTTTTTGTGCAATGCTATTATTTGCCTGAGTTACGGCTTGGTCAACTTTTTGTTGAGCGTCATTAAGAAGCTTACCTGCTACGAGTGCCGATCCTACAGTTAGAACAAAGATTATAGCTAGTACAGTTCCCCCTGTGCGAATTGTTCTTCGTGTTTTTTGTTGTGTTTTTGTTAAACGCTGATTTGCTTCTCTTTCCTCAGTTAAGGCGTATTCTGCTCTCTGTTGTGCTTGAGTTAAAATTTGATTTGCTTGCTCAGCTATTTCTTTAGCCCTTTGCTCCTCCTCCAACCTTCTCCTAACTTCTTGCTGCTCAAGCTCACGACTGGCATCCAAAAAACGGTAATCCTGATTACTTAAATTTTTGTCTGCTGCCCAGGACTGAGCTGTTAGCAATGCTTGTCCACGGAGTAACCAAGATTCTTCCTGACAACCGGAACTGACCCAAGCTGAAAGTGATTCCGCATAGGGGCGCAAATTTGCTAATTCTTTATCAACCCAGTTGGAATTAAATATGGATTTATAAATACGGTTGTATACTCTTAACTTTGTCTGCTGCTTCACTGCTAAGCCTGATAGCCGTAATTCCATCTGCTCGCGACTTTCATCTCCTATCACTTCGCCTTGCTGTAATATTTGCTGATAAAGTCCCAGCAGTCGGGCTGTAAGGTGACTATTTCTCAGTAGACGGTCTCGAATTGTCTTTAAATGCTCTGGTTGATCCTGAGATTCCCAATTTTCAAGCACTTGCTCGCGAACCAGATTCTCAACCCAGAGTGCTTCGCTATGTTCAGGGATAGAGGACTCAGCAGCAAAGATCAGTCGGCAAAGCTTTTGTGTAAGAAAAGGTTGCCCTCCAGTCCAATCTAATATTGCCTCAAGCACTAGCTGAGGATTATTGGTTTTCACTGCTAATCCTAAAGCTAGAGGTTGGGATTCATGTAACTGAAATCCATTAAGTTCAATTTCTCTGCCAATATTAAAGGGAGTGCGGTTTTTGTCCTGAATGAAATCTGAGGGAGTAGCGACTCCAAACAACGCAAATGTCAGTCGCTGATAAATGGCTTGGTCAGCACGTTTGTTATAAAAAGACCTAATTAACGCAAAAAAATCTTCAATCGGAAAACTTAAGCTGAGAACACTATCTATCTCATCGACAAAAATCACAATTTTTTGTGAAATCAATATTAATATTACAGTTTCAATCAACTCACTTAATCTTTGAACTGGTGAGAGCAAATCATGTTCACGCCACCAAGCACGTAAGTTAAAAGCACTTGAAATACCAAGGTTACTCACTAAGTTTCGAGCAATCCCTGCATACCACTGGTCTACAGTAACTTGTTGACTTCCAATAGCAGTCAAATCGATTGTTGCACAGGCAATTCCTTCAGCTTGTAATCTTCGCATTGTCTGTACCCGCAAGCTAGATTTTCCCATTTGGCGAGAGTTAAGAACATAACAAAACTCTCCAGCCTTTAGTCCTTCGTAGAGTTCTTCGTCTGCTTGACGCGTGGCATAGGTAGGGGCATCAGCTGGCAAGCTCCCTCCGACCTGATAGAGATTGCTTATTGGGTGACTCATGGAGACTTTTGGTCTAGTTAAAGCTGAAAAAAGAAAATTTAAATTAAAAAGTAGAAACACCAAGTGCTTTACTAAAATAATTACATCACATCTGTCCTGTCTGATGATGCAAAAAAATAAGCCCTAAAGGCTCAGTAGAATTTCATGTGCATTCTCAAAATTATATTTTTGCTTTGGCTACTGTTAATACCTGCTTACCTCAGTTTTCTAGATTTAATGGTGTAACTTTATATCATGAGCGATAAATATCCTAAAAAGCTTGCAGTGCTTTGGTTGCATCTAAGTATATTTGTTTTGGTTAGCAGCGCGATTAGCAAACCGCTGCAAGCGCAGGTTATTGAGATTGTACAACTACCAAACGGTAATTCTCTTCCACTGCCACAGGATGTTCAACCACTCCCGCCTTCCCCACTTCCCTCACCCGAACTGCCC
>NZ_JACKZU010000290.1:0-10506 GCF_014222165.1 Nostoc sp. 2RC | reverse complement strand
CCCCCATCTCCCCCTCCCCACTAAAGAGGCGAACAACAAACAGCACGAACTCGATCGCGTCCTTCTTGTTTGGCTATATAAAGCGCTTTGTCGGCTGCATTAATCAAGTCTTGGGGCGACATTTCGCTATTTGGCACAGTGCTGACAACGCCGAGACTGACGGTTACATAATTACAGACGCCAGATTTCGCATGGGGAATCTCTAAGTTGCGTACTGCTTGTCGAATGGCTTGAGCTAGATGAATCGCGCCTTGAATTTCTGTATTTGGCAAGATTACGGCAAATTCTTCTCCGCCGTAACGAGCTACTAAATCTGCTGGACGCTTAATAATATCTAAGAGCGCACTGGCAACTTTTTGTAAACAATTATCTCCTGCTAAATGACCATAGGTGTCGTTGTAGGGTTTAAAAAAATCAACATCTAATAAAATTAAAGACAGTGGTACTTTCTCGCGTTTGAGTCGATGCCATTCAGTTTCGAGATATTCATCAAATCGGCGGCGATTGGCTATTTGAGTCAAGCCATCTAAGGTAGCTAATCTTTGTAATTCTTCGTTGGCGGCTTGTAGCTGCTGGTAAAGTACTGATTGATGAATGGCGATCGCTACTTGAGAGGCCAATTGCTGCAATAAATTAACTTCAAATGCTTGCCAATTACGAGGTGTGGCAAACTGATAAGTAATTAATAAACCCCACAAATGTCGCCCATTCAAAATCGGCACCACCATTGCAGCTTTCACCTGATAAAGTTGCAATAATTCAAAAACGTCGGCTGAAAAATCAGATTGTTGAATATTATTTAAAATTTTGGGTAATCCCTGGTAATAATGGCTAAAATCTTCTTGAATGCAAAATGGCAAAATTGTATTTCTTAATTGCTGAGGACAACCGTCAACTACGGATGCTGCAACAAAATAACCACTACCGTCAGTTGCTAATTGATAAATAGCTACACAATCTGAACGCAAGCATTCTCGAATACTATTTACAGTTGTATTTAAAACATCTTCTAAATTTAGCGATCGCCGAATCTGTTGAGTTACTTCAGTGATTAGTCTTTCTCCTCTTGCTTGTTGTCGCAGTACTTCTTCGGCTTGCTTGCGAGTGCTAATATCTTCAACTGAACCAAGAATCTGCGTTGGAGTACCGTTAGCATCTCTAGCAAAGACGACTTCTCTGGTATTCAACCAAAGCCACTGGCCGTTTTTGTGCCGAAATCTGTATTCGGTGGACATCACTTCATTGTCCTTGAGGTTGGTGAAGCGACTTGTTATGTCATAACAGAGATGTTGGTCATCTGGATGAAAACAATTTACGAACCATTGCGGATCTGCTTGACAAAATTCTTCTGGAGAATAACCTAAAATTTTCAGACTTTGCTGATTAAGATAAATACTTGTTCCTTGTAATAGGTCAAATAAATATAAAATATGGGGTACTGTATTAGCAACCTTTTGGAGAAAGTCTTGACTTGAACGCAATGCTTCTTCGGCTTTGTGCCGTTCGCGCAGGGCGGCTTGCCATTCACTAATATCTCGTCCCTCAGAAACGATGGCACTCACGCGCCCTGTTTCATCAACTATGGGACGTAGTGAAAAATCAAGAGTAATCACTCGTTCGTCTCTACCCCAAATATCAACTTCATAGCGAATAAATTCCCCATTAGTAGCATTAGCAATGGCACTTTTTAATTGTGCTTGTGTATCTGGAGAAATTGTCCACCATTTTGCTTCCCAAAATAATTGACCAACAACTTCTTCTCGTGTAATTCCAGCAAAATCCAGTGATGTTTGATTGACTTCTAAAACAATTCCGTTGGTCTGAAGCAATCCCATAAACTCTATAGTTTGATTGAAGATGGCACGGAATTTTTGCTCATTTTGACTTAAGGCTTGTTCTGCACGTTTGCGTTCGGTAATATCTCGTCCCACCGATTGCAGTTCTACAAGATGATTTTCCTCGTCGAATATACCTCTAACATTCCACTGCGCCCAGCGCACTTCTTTACAAGCCATAACTCGATTTTCAAAAGTGACAACGGGATTTTCTAAGGTAATGGAATTGACTAAATCAAATACATATTCTTTGTCTTGTTTAAATACAATAGGTTCGTAGTGCTGACCAATAATTGTTTCTCGCTTGATTCCAAAATACCTACAGAAAGCTTCATTGACGAAGGTAACAGTACCATCAGGTAAGCCTCTGGCAATCAGTTCGGTTTGGTCTTCGAGAATAGCACGATAACGAGCTTCGCTTTGCTTGAGGGCTGCTTCTACCTGTTTTCGTTCGCTAATATCAAACACTAAACCCTGAAGTACTTGAGTTTGTCCATCTACACAGAGAATGAGATTGGCTTGGTTTCGTACCCAAATCATACTACCATCATGCCTAATCATCCGATACTCAATACACAGAGGTTCTCCAGTGGAAATTGTGCTATTTACAGCTTGCCAAAGGCGATGGCGATCTTCAGGATGAGTGTAATCTAACCAACTATTGAAGAAACTAGGATTCCAATCTTCGGGAGCCACGCCTAACAATTGTTGCAGTTGCGGACTAATATAAGCAACTTTGGCAGTAGTATTGAGCGGTGAAATGTAAACAACCCCTGGAATCTGTTCTACTAAGGTGCGATACTTTTGCTCTGCCTCAGAGACTTTTTCATCCGCTTGGTTGTGACTCATAATGTTTTGAATTTCCACAATAAAGTATAATTGCCAGTGTTAGAAATCCTGCATTAAAAGCACATTTAATAACCGCTGAGCTAACAGAAAGTCAGTTCCACGGTGATGGTAACCAAGCGCCTTAGGGATGGTTGTAGGAGTGTAGGGATAATCATTGGTGTTAACTTCTGCTCAAACACTCAATTTGCTGTGGTTTTAGATACTGCAACCCCGTTGAAAATCTCCCCAAGGATCGGGGGCGAGAGAGGATACATAAGCAATAGGCTTATATCATAACTAACTAATCACTTATAATTACCGGTTCTATGCAAAAATCCCACAAGCCTTTTTCCCTTGTTAAGACCTGCCCTCCATAAGATGATTCCGTTTTTTCTGGAACTGGAACTACTACAATTACTATTGATGCTAGATAATGGGGAAGCTTTGACATTTATTTGCCAATCTAGCCCCAGAGAGAAAAACTAACAATTATGCGAACTCACTATTGCGGCGAAGTCCGAAAAGAACATATTGGAGAAACTGTTACCTTTTACGGATGGATAGACCGTCGCCGCGATCATGGGGGCGTGATATTTTTAGATTTACGCGATCGCTCTGGCATTGTCCAAATCGTCAGCGATCCGCAACGCACCCCCGATTCCTATGAACAGGCAAATGCCCTGCGAAATGAATATGTTGTCCAAATCACTGGTAGGGTAACGCAACGCCCCCAAGAATCCCTCAATCCCCGTCTACCTACCGGTGAGATAGAAATTTACGCAGATAAAATTCAACTCCTCAACGCTGTCCGTAAACAATTACCTTTCCAAGTTTCGGTAGCTGACAGCGAAACAGTAAGGGAAGACTTGCGGCTAAAATACCGCTATTTAGATTTGCGACGCGAACGCATGGCACACAATTTACAACTGCGTCATCAAATTGTCAAAGCTATGCGTCGTTACCTGGAAGATTTGGAAGGTTTCATCGAAGTCGAAACCCCAATACTCACCCGTTCTACTCCCGAAGGTGCTAGGGATTATATCCTACCCAGTCGCGTCAACCCCGGTGAATGGTTTGCTCTACCACAATCACCACAGCTATTTAAACAATTGCTGATGGTATCCGGCTTGGATAGATATTATCAAATTGCCCGTTGCTTCCGTGATGAAGACTTACGCGCCGACAGACAACCCGAATTCACCCAGTTGGACATGGAAATGAGTTTCATGTCCCAAGAAGAAATTATCGAACTCAACGAAAAGTTAGTTTGTCATATCTTCAAAACCGTTAAAGGTGTTGAATTACAACGGCCTTTCCCCCGTCTCACCTACGCCGAAGGAATGGAACGCTACGGTAGCGATAAACCAGATACCCGCTATGGTTTGGAATTAGTCAACGTCTCGGATATCGTTAAAGACTCTGGTTTCAAAGTCTTTCGAGACACCGTAATCAATGGTGGTATCGTCAAAATCCTACCGATTCCCAACGGCAATGATGTTATTTCTAATGTCCGTATTAAACCAGGTGGTGATTTATTCAAAGAAGCCAGCGAAGCCGGCGCTAAAGGTTTAGCTTATATCCGCGTGAGAGACGATGGCGAAATTGACACCATTGGCGCAATTAAAGACAACCTCAGCGCAGAACAAAAGCAGGAAATTCTCCAGCGCACAGGTGCTAAAGCTGGACATTTGTTATTGTTCGGGGCTGGTGATGCTGCCACTGTTAATAAAACTTTAGATAGGTTACGGCAAGTAATTGCTAGAGAATTTGGATTAATCGATCCAGAAAAAATTAACTTGCTGTGGATTACAGACTTCCCCATGTTTGAGTGGAACGCTGACGAAAAACGCCTTGAAGCACTGCACCACCCATTTACAGCGCCGCATCCTGAAGATTTGAGCGATTTAAAGACAGCACGCGCCCAAGCTTATGACTTGGTATTCAACGGCGTGGAAGTTGGCGGTGGTAGTCTACGGATTTATCAGCGAGAAATTCAACAACAGGTATTTGATGCCATCGGCTTGTCTCCAGAAGAAGCACAAAATAAATTCGGCTTTTTATTGGAAGCATTTGAATATGGTACACCGCCTCACGGTGGCATCGCCTACGGTTTAGACCGTTTGGTAATGTTGCTAGCCGGGGAAGAATCCATCCGAGATGTGATTGCTTTTCCCAAGACGCAACAAGCCCGTTGTTTGTTAACAGATGCACCTTCGGGAGTAGATGTCAAGCAACTCAAAGAATTACACGTTGCTTCAACACATAAGCCCAAATCGTAATCAAAACACAAGGAAAGCAAAAAGTATCTAGTAGTGGCGTGAGAAGTCTTAAATGTTGCAATAGATTTTATTGTGGGATGGGTGTCCTCACCCGTCCGGGCGGGCAGGATGCCCACCCCACAAGAGTTTACTAATGCACTATTTTAGTCTAGACATGCCATTACAGTACTTGATACAGTACGCGACTCATACTTATTTTTTATCAAAAAGCTTTAGGTAATCCTGCTTGTTTCAAAACAGCATTAGCAGTATGACGCGACTTGATAAAACCATCTACTACAAACCGATGGTCTGAAATTGGACTATACCAAATTTTATGGTCTCCCTTGCCTTGTCTTTCAAAGTAACAACCAGATTCAGTAAGAATCTTTTTCAATTCAGAAGTAAAAGACGCACCCATTTATCAAGCCACCTGAATTAACTCTTGTCGATGGCTGATTAATTCAAAAGTAATTGAGCCTACATAGTCAGAGGGTATTATTCCATTCAGAACAACAAGTTCTGGAATCATTACTCGAAGCTTTTCCGTGAGAATTTCTATACTAGAAGCTTCTGTTGCTAATCCTGGTACATCTGAGCTAGTTGCAACCCAAACCTCAGCATCTTTATCCCAAAATGCTTGGACTTTAAACGTGATTTGTGTCATTATCAAGCGTTTTGTCGAATTTGCAACGTTAGTTATATTTTACAGCAGCTTTTAGAAGTAACGTGTGTTATGCCGTAGGCTAACGCACCACCAACAAATTAAAGTGCGTAACGAAGACATCAACTTTTATTACCAACTTCATAACTAGCAGTTACCTTCTGTTGATGTTCTAAACTTTTATCTCGATTTTGAAACTCATCTAACAAACAATAAAAAGTATTAAAACCCTCTTGTTCATTCCCACAGTGAAGCATGATAATTTTTGCCCAAGAGTTAGAAGTTGACACATGATATTTTTCTGCACCCAAGGCTGAAAATTTCGATAAAAATCCATTTCTTCTTCAGTTGCTTTAACTCCTAATTCTCTTAAAGCAGTTTTAAAACCAACTAAAAAATGAAACAGATCGTTAACAGAAGCACGCCCAATATACATCCCTGGCTTAGATTTAATTTTTTGCAAAATTTCAAATAATTTGCTCATCAATTAATTCAAAAATAATTCAGCCTATATAGTCAGTAGAGTGTGTTGCTGCTGAGAGTACAGCATATTGGATTTTTGACTGATTGCCTTGATTTTATTTCTACAATTACTGAGCGTTCTCAAATTAAAATTTTTATCGAATCTGATACTGCTGTACAGCACTCTCTAGTAACTCAGGCTAATTCCGCAGCTAAAAGTCTACCTTCAATTGGTTCATACTCATCTTCTAGTAACCACGATTTGGCTGCATCATAGTCATTACTAGAAAATACAACTTTATAACCCTGCGCCGGATCGTAAATTTGACAGTTTTTGTTACTGTTGCAAAGCAATAAAAGAATGTATGGAGGAGATAACATTGGATCTATCCATACTTCTGTAAATTCCCAGTTATTCTTCACTGGATCTTGTGCGGGGGATGACGTGGTATTGGTTGTCTGCATTGATTTTTATCTCCCCGTATTATTTTTACTACTCCAACATTTTTTCAAT
The DNA here is from genome assembly GCF_014222165.1 of Nostoc sp. 2RC. Lineage (NCBI taxonomy): Bacteria > Bacillati > Cyanobacteriota > Cyanophyceae > Nostocales > Nostocaceae > Nostoc > Nostoc sp. 2RC. The sequence goes on along the minus strand of NZ_JACKZU010000290.1, from coordinate 3,945 downwards.
GGTCAAACCAATGTCACTTGCAATTTGCCGTAGCAATCTAGGTGAAATATCACGTCCCTTGTGAAAAGGTACGGTTGTTCCTCGACCATCTTCGTGGCGAAACTGTTTATGTGAACCTTTCTGACGCACCTCCACAAACCCAAGGCTTTCTAGTATCCGAACAACCTCCTGTGGTTTCAAAATGGGTATCTTGCTCATAATCTATTGGATCGCAATTTGTTGTGTACCAACAAACTCTGTCTCAAATGCTAAATCTTCGTCCTCTAGAAGCATCTCAATTACTTCACGCAGATTCTCTTGTAATTCATCCAAGGATTCTGCTTGCGAGTGTGCCCCCGGAAATCCAGGAACATACCCAACATAGAGCTTTGTATCAGAATCTCGCTCAACAATTGCAGTAAAAATTTTCATAGTTTTAGCATTATAGCTTGAGAAGAATAATTAAAAAGTAAAAAAATAATTCCCCTAAATAAGTTTAGATATCAGTCTAAAGCTCAGGTTTCCTAAGAGCAAAACTTTTTACTTTTGCCTTGTTTAGTTAGTTAAATGATAATAGTATTATCTCACCTTCTTGTGCGGCTCTACTAAAAAACTTAACTAACTGAGTATATAAATGGAGATAATGTGGCTCCATATAGGCTCTAATTTCCTGAAATTCAAATAATTTATTCAGACTGTTTTGTAAATGGTCGGTAGAGATATGGTTTAAGATTTTAGTGATTTCTTGAACTTCACTTGCTGTCAAATAACGTACCATTCCATAAGTTGATTCCCACTGTGTTGGGGTTCCTCCCATAAACACTTTATGAAGCCAGTTTTCAGTATTAGTTTTGCATTCGTATGGAAATTCTTCCGTGAATAAAAAGTGAAGTGACTGCCAATATTTGTCGAGGTCTAGATAGCAATCGCTAGCTTTTAATGCTTCAAAATATACATAAATCTCTTCATCGGTTTCTATATAATCGCCGAAATAAATGCTGGCATAGGCAGTATCTTGATGTAATCTTTCAAATTCTTCAAGAGTAACGCGCCTGTAACTCAATTCGATACCGATATCAATAAAAATAATGAAAGAAGCAAAAAAGGGTGTATTTCATTCAATCGAAAATAGCCATACAAAATTAACTCTCAAGATTTTCACACAAAAAAAACGGTAGAGTATTGATTACTCTACCGTTTTCTAATTTTCTATTTGAGATTAAAATCCCAAATTTTAAATCTTACTCAACGCCTTGGGGTAACAATTCCCGACGCTCTTGAGCGCTTACCTGAACAGTACCGTTCTCGTCAACATCAACTAAGGCTACATCGCCATCCTTGATGCGACCAGAGAGGATTTCTTCTGCGAGGCTATCTTCTAGCAAGCGCATAATCGCTCGGCGTAATGGTCTTGCGCCGTAGCTGGGACTGTAACCTTCTTGGATTAAACGATCCTTGAAGCGATCGCTGACTTCTAAGGTGATACCTTTTTCTGTGAGACGACCGAATACTTCCTTGAGCATAATTTCGGCGATTTGGGTCACCTCTGGCTTGCTCAACTGACGGAAGACGATAATTTCATCAAGTCGGTTGAGGAACTCTGGACGGAAGTATTGCTTCAATTCTTCGTTCACCAAGGAGCGAATTCGGTTGTAAGCTGACTCAGTGACATCTTCGGCAAATTCAAAGCCAATACCACTGCCACCTTTTTCAATTACCTTAGAACCAATATTGGAAGTTAAAATCAGCAAGGTATTCTTAAAGTCCACCGTGCGACCTTTAGCATCAGTTAACCGACCGTCTTCCAAAATTTGCAGCAACATGTTGAATACATCGGGGTGCGCTTTTTCGATTTCGTCGAACAGCACCACGGTGTAAGGACGCCGCCGCACGGCTTCGGTTAGTTGACCACCTTCGTTATAACCAACATAACCAGGAGGCGAACCAATCAGCTTGCTGACGGTGTGACGCTCCATGTATTCGGACATATCTAAGCGGATCATCGCTTCTTCGGAACCGAAGAAGTAAGCTGCTAAGGATTTCGCTAATTCGGTTTTACCTACACCAGTAGGCCCGGAGAACACAAAGCTGGCGATGGGTCGATTGGGATTCTTCAAACCGACACGAGCGCGACGAATAGCCCGTGAAACTGCTTTTACAGCTTCGTCTTGACCAATTAATCGCTGGTGCAAGGTGTCTTCCATGTGCAGCAGTTTTTCAGATTCCGATTCGGTGAGTTTGTTCACCGGTACACCTGTCCAGGAAGCGACAATGTGGGCTATGTCTTCTTCTGTAACTACAGGTTCTTCATGTTCGGAACCAGTTGCATTGGCTTTGCTTTGAGCGATCGCTCGGATTTCGGCTTTGATTTCCATTTCCCGATCGCGCAATTCCCCGGCTTTATCAAAGTCCTGAGAACGCACTGCATCATCTTTCTCTTTTAAGATCTGACGCAGTTCTTTGTCTAACTCCTTCGCTGCGGGTGGAAGTTGGGAATTAATCAACCTTACCCTGGAACCAGCTTCATCCACCAAGTCGATGGCTTTATCTGGGAGATAGCGATCGCTAATATAACGATCTGACAATTTCGCCGCCGCCACCAATGCTTCATCGGAGATTTTCAGCTTGTGGTGTTGCTCGTAGCGATCGCGCAGACCATATAAAATTTCAATTGTTTCATCTACACTGGGTTCGCCCACCATTACTGGTTGGAAACGGCGTTCCAAGGCTGCATCCCGCTCGATGTGTTTACGATATTCATCTAGGGTTGTCGCACCGATGCACTGCAACTCACCTCTGGCCAAAGCTGGCTTGAGGATATTAGCTGCGTCGATGGCACCTTCGGCTGCACCTGCACCAATTAGGGTGTGAACTTCATCAATTACCAGGATGACGTTACCCGCAGAACGGATTTCATCCATGATTTTTTTCAACCGTTCTTCAAATTCACCCCGGTATTTGGTACCTGCTACCAGCAAACCGATATCCAGTGTGACTACACGTTTATCTTCCAGGATGTCAGGTACATCTTTGTTGGCAATCCGTGAAGCTAAACCTTCAGCGATGGCGGTTTTACCAACACCTGGTTCTCCAATCAGCACTGGGTTATTTTTTGTCCGGCGACCCAATATCTGAATCACCCGTTCAATTTCTTTGGCGCGTCCTACTACAGGATCGAGCTTGTTGTCTGTGGCCATTTGGGTCAGGTTAGAGCCAAATTCATCCAAAGTCGGGGTTTTTGTCCGACCAGATGAACCGCCTGGTGAAACCTCAGCAGTTTCTCCCAACATGCGGATGACTTGAGTTCTTACCTTGGATAAATCCACACCGAGGTTTTCTAGCACCCTGGCTGCTACACCTTCCCCTTCGCGGATTAGGCCCAACAGCAGATGCTCGGTGCCAATGTAGTTGTGCCCCAGTTGGCGTGCTTCTTCCAAGGAGAGTTCTAGAACTCGCTTTGCCCGTGGCGTAAACGGAATTTCCACGGCCACAAAGCCCGATCCCCGGCCTATAATTTTTTCAACTTCAATCCGAGCATCTTTGAGATTGACGCCCATTGACTTCAGCACCTTCGCGGCCACACCGGTGCCTTCACCAATCAGACCCAGGAGGATCTGCTCGGTGCCGACAAAATTGTGGCCTAAACGGCGGGCCTCTTCTTGGGCCAGCATGATTACCTTAATGGCTTTTTCTGTGAAGCGTTCAAACATGGCTTTATCCCATCACCTGCGTCGTGCCGGTACGCTGATTTTAGCACAGGCTAAGCTTTTGGACGCCTGTATAACAGATTATAGACATCCAAAGCTGATGATTTAGGTTTATGCGGAAATTACTACCTTTTGACTGCTTTCATCTAGCTAGTGTACTGAGGAGCCGTAGTTCACCAGACTTTTTGGGATTTGTGACAAATAATTAACTGTTAATTTTACGAGTTTTTACTTTATCCCAAACATTTATTATTAACAT
>NZ_JACKZU010000028.1:0-37438 GCF_014222165.1 Nostoc sp. 2RC | reverse complement strand
GAGCAGGGGAAAAGGTTAAAGGTTAAAGGGAAAAGGAATAAATTTAATTTTTCCCCTTTTCCCCTTACCCCTTTCCCTTTCCCCATACCCTGTTTGCCCCACACCCAATTCATTCATCATCAACTTCCGATTCTTCTACCCATTCAGGTGTAGCCATCGAATCAGAAAATTCTGGGGAATCATCTGTAAAGCGGATAATCTGACCGTTGAAAAATTCTGCTAAACGTTGAGCGGCGATCGCCACTTCATCCGGTTCCCAATTAGGTGGAGGTGTTTGGGTTGGTGGTGGAGGCATGGATTTTACACCATTTCCATTCACGTGTCCATTGCCGTTCCTGGATGCTGACTCGGTTTTTACTGGTGGTGTTGGTGCTGGTTGTGGAGTAACTAGCTGTGGTACTGGTGCTGGAGGCGGAATTTGCCCATTGGAAATGGGAGTAGGTGGTTGCTGAGGGCGAGTAGAATCTTGCCGTACAGGGGCTTTTTTCCCTGGATTAGAGTTTAATGAAGTTGCTTTTTCCAGATTTACTTTAATTTCGCGTTGGAAAGTCTGCTGGAAAGCTACGACAATTACGGGTAGATCGGATTTAACTTTTTCAAACCATGCCTGTTTGATGGCAATATAAGCCACTGTGCCATCGAATTCGATGAGTTGACACATTTGACGTAGCAGTTCTCGCCTTGAGATTGGTTGAAAGTTAGCGAGTACTTGTTGCCAAACTTGAGTTAAGTCGTATTGCGGCGTTTCAACAACTTCTGAGTGAGCTGGTTGATTTTTTGCAGACGCTGGGGTTTCTGGCGTTGGTAATGAAACCGAGTTAGTAGCAGAATTGTGATTTATTTGCCCATTATCTGGGGTTGATGATGTGACAGCCTGATTTTGGACAGCTGGTTGATGATGATTTCCAGAATTATGATTTGTTTGCCCATTATTTGGGGTTGATGATGTGACAGCCTGATTTTGGACAGCTGGTTGATGATGATTTCCAGAATTATGATTTGTTTGCCCATTATTTGGGGTTGATGATGTGACAATTGCTGAAGGATACTTGTAAGATACAGCAGGTGCTACATTTGGGGCTTGTGGCTGAATATTTGTTGCACTTGGTAACAATCCTAATAATGTTACCTCCAACCACAAACGCGGCTGGGTACTGTTTTTGATTTGCACTTCAGCTTCTCGCAGGTGTTTTTGTCCTGTCAAAATCGTAGTTGTGTGCCAGTTTTGGGCAAACTCCACCAGCGCTTTCCAAGTTTGCTGAGTACAAGCAACTAAATCGTGGCGATTGGGTGCTGTTTTGGCAATTAGTAAATCGCGGTAAAAAGCAGCGAGATTTTGCAGAACAGTCAACGGTTCTCGACCGCGATCTAAAATGTGGTGCGTATAGTCGAGAACTGCTTCTGGTTTGTCCTGAGCAATGGCATTTAATAGCTTTAATAAGTCTTGTTCGCTTACCGTCCCCACCAAATCCCAAACTTTATCTGGTGTCACTTCACCTGGTAATAAAGCCAATTGGTCGAGCAAACTTTCGGCATCTCGTAACCCTCCTTGAGAAAGTTGGGCTACCAAAGTTACAGCATCGAGTGAAATATTAATGTTTTCTTTAAAGGCGATGTCACTTAAATGCTTAACCATCGCTTCTAGCTGAATACGTCTAAAATCGAACCGCTGACAACGTGAAATAATTGTCGGTAACACCCTTTGCGGGTCTGTTGTTGCTAAAACAAAAACTACGTGTTTTGGCGGTTCTTCAAGTGTTTTTAATAATGCGTTGAATGCCTGGTTACTTAGCATGTGGCAATTATGCACCAAAAGTCCATTTGCCACAAAGTTATGATTATCTGCTACTTCAATGTCGTAAACTCGCTCAAACCCAGCGAGGCGAACAGATTCGACTGTTTCCAAACTTGTAATCCATTGATGGGATGGAATATTGTTTAAGGTCTGCGAGCCATTTTCTACTGGTGCTTGCACCCATGTGTATGTAGTAGTATGTTTTTGTTGTACTACTTCTGGTGTAAAACTTTGCTGCGGCTGAATATCCCATTGCTGTGAGCCAAGTGGCAATGAGTTGATTTTCCACCCCAGAGAATCCTTCTGTGTGCAATTGAATTTGTGGACTTCCTGCTGGACTGAGGCTAAGTGAGCCATCATCCATGTACCACCAAGCAAGTCCTTCTGGGGTAATTTGGGTAAGCCAGTCCATAGAGACGAGTTTTTTATCCCCATTTGGTTTGATGTTTTCAAAGACATCTTTGAGTTGGGGATGACAAGCTGTGTTACAGGTAACTGAGATATTCCCGTATCCTTTGTTAGGTGCAATTCGTAGCTTTGGGCGCAGTTCTTGAAGGCGGTATGCTTTGTATTCCAACCATTCTTGCTGATTTTCTGAGTGTGTCCAGCACAATCTAGGAAATCTACTGTACTTATTGGGATAACTGATAGAGCAATCCCCAAGTAAGGTTCCGTAGATAAGCCCAACTGCACTTGGTTGTATAACTGCTGCATCGGCAAGAAACTTTTCGGTTCTAAGTTCCCAAGTTCCGTGTCCTTTTTTATATGGATGTTTTTGCCAGCGAGACTGGATGCTGATAATTCCGTAGCCTTTTTTTTGCAAAAATGTAGGGATATCAAGTTTTTCGCCACATCCGCAGGCACACAAAGGCCGGAGTAATTCCGCTTGTTCAAGAATAGATTGTGGGTCGTATGATTTTTGCCCAAATGTGTTGCCTTTAAACTGATGCCCTCTAACGAATCTTCGGGTGCGCCCATCGATACCAAATTTGTAAATGAGGATGCCACATCCACATTCACAGGGGATAGTATCTTCACTCCTTCTTTTACGTCCTTTGCTGGTATCCATCCCTGGATTGTCCTGATTAAATGATTACCCGTACATCTAATTTCTCGATTAGTTGTCTTAATAACCAGAGTTTGCCGTTCTCCTCGATTTAACCATCTGATAACTTTCTTAAATTCCCACTTGCCTAATGAGTCGTTGTAACTGAGTACTTTCTTGTCTTTAATTTTAGGATCGTCAATTCTGTTAAGTCCCTCATCAGTCAAGACTAGAGAATCTCCAGTTAAGCATTCATCAATCACATAAACTTTGTAGCGGCACTGTACGGGAGCAAACTGAGCTTTTTCAATCAGCTCGCGGATATTATCGACACCAGTATTACTAGCAGCATCAATTTCAATTACGTCTAGAGAATAGCCTTTAGTGATTCCCTGGCAAACATCACAGACGCCGCATGGTTCGGCGGTGGGCTTGTCACTTTTGAGACAATTTAGAGACTTAGCAAGAATTCTGGCACTGGAAGTTTTCCCCGTACCTCTAGGCCCAGTGAATAAATAGGCGGGGGCGATTTTGGATGTACCGATCGCATTTGTGAGAGTAGTGGCGATCGCCTCTTGGCCTACCAATTGAGCAAAACTCTTGGGGCGATACTTGTGGTGCAGGGGTTCGTAAGACATGGAAATATAGACTTCAATGCCTTTTAACGTTGATTAATAGCACCGAGTCGAATTTGGGATTCAATTATTTTAATCTCTGGTACCTGCTTTGTTTGTCGATGTACCCATACCAATTGCACTAAATTTAATCCGTAAACTTTAGCACCAAGAAAAGCAAGCCAAGAGAACATATTTTTTACTATGATTTCACCATCGATGCATCCGAATTATAGCATACCATTTAGTACATTTGTTCTAAATTAGTCATTGGTCATTGGTCATTGCTCAGGGGAAAAGGTTAATGGTTCGACAAGCTCACCAACCGGGAAAAGGGAAAAGGAATAAATTTAATCTTTCCCTTTTCCCCTTACCCCTTTCCCTTTCCCCTTGTCCTCTTAGTATGCCCCATACGCTGTTTGCCCAATCCCGAATTTTCTTGACGAACTAACGCCATAGCGCGATGCGATCGCTACAATCTTAAGGATAAACAACACTCAATGGTGCAACAGATGCTCAAGCGGCTAGTTCAATGGCTCAAAAAGCTTTTTCAGAGCTTATTTGGTAGAAAACAAACTGCCTCAAAAGCTAGGGGGAATGTGCAAAAACAACAAGCACCACCTCTAACTGATACGGATCTGGAATTTCTTTTCAACGAACTGTTGCAAGGAGTAAATCAAGCACGAGGTGAAGCTTGGGCACGCAAGTGGCTACATAATATTGAACATCGCGTCACAACTGAACGCTGGATCGAATGGTTGAAACGCTTTGGTGACAGGTTACTAGCATCACCAACACCTAATAATGAAATGGCTGCGCGGTTGGTGCAATTCGGTGATTTAGGCATTGGCGAAATTACAGATGTTGCCCATAATATCGGGATGCAGTTATTAAAACGCAATCAAGGCGAACCAGTTTGGGAATATGAAGGGCCGGATGCTGCGATTACTACTTTGCCATCTCAACCAATCACCCCAGCATCCCAGGAATTAAATGAAGAAGAAAATTTACCAGAGGGAGAATATCAAACTGTCACCCTAGAAGAACTATTTGTGATGTTGCAGCATGATGAAAATTTACGCCATCAGATTGCCCAGCAGCTGGCTGTTGAGACCGATGACCCACAAGTCCTAGTACAGGCATTAATCAGTCAATTATATTCTGATGGTCAATCGACTACAGAGCAAACAGAAAATTAATCGCTAAGCCCTTTGGGTAGGCAATAGGGAATAGGCAATGGGCAAAGGTAATCAATCCCGTCCTTTCTGGTGTTAGGGATTGCTTTTAAGGCAAGGGGCAAGAAGGTAGCTAAATTTTTGGTATTTTTCCGGCCGTGACAGGGCATTTAGTTTGCTTGTGTGTAGGAGTATTGAAATGATCTCAAATCTCAAATTGCTGGCCTTATAATGCTGTCATCTTGACCTTTTGTGTATTTTTTGCTAGCCTGCCACAGAAACACTGTACGGATATAATGGGTTTTCACGTAATTCATGACTTTTTTAACACAACGATGGCTACAATCTAGAAAAACAAAATCCAAGAGTGTGGCAGATGCTCAGGCGGATATCCCAATCGCTTAAAAGGTTTTTAAAACGCCTCATTGCAACTAAGCAGACTCGTTCTATCAAAGGTGCAAGAGGACACAATCTGGTGGAGATTCTACCAGAACTAACCGATGCGGATTTAGAACAATTGTTTATCCAATTGCTAGAAGGCGTACATCAAGGACGAGGACGCCAATGGGCATTGAGGTATCTGCAACGAATCGAAAATCGTATTCCGCCTGAACGCTGGGTAGATTGGTTGGTGACGTTTGGCGAAAGCTTAGTAGCCTCACCCACACCAAATCCGCAGTTAGCAATACAGATGGTGCAGCTGCGAGAACTTGGTATCGGCAGAATTGGAGATGTTGCCTATGAAATTGGCATACGGTTGATGCAAAACTTACCCACAGAAATAGAAACACAAATAGAGGATGAAGACAATCAGGCAGAAAATCTAGTGGAATTGACTCCAGGCCAAGAACTGATCCGCGACTTAGGGGAACAGTTATGGGAGTATGATGAGCCAGATGTCGCACAAACTACCCCAGGACAAGAACTGATCCGCGACTTAGGGGAACAGTTATGGGAGTATGACGAGCCAGATGTCACAGAAACTACAACCGATGAAGAAATTCTCGTAACTTCGCCAGGACATGACTTAATCCGTAATTTAGGCGAAGAGTTATGGGAGTATGATGAACCGGATACGCAAACAGTCACGCCAGTACCCGAAAATGCCTTTATTGAAGAACAATCAATTGAGGATTTCGAGGAAGTGATATTGGAGTATCCAGCAGGAGATACCCAAAGCACAATCTCTGAAAATCTTCCTCTCCCGCCAGCGAAAGATTCGATCGCCACATTAACCGAGCTGAGATGGGACTATGAAGAGGAAGATACTCAAACTCAAATAAAAGCCAATTTGCTTCCTGCAAGGCAAAGGACTGAATTAGCAACAACCGGCTCAGAACAAAACTGGGATAGCACTTTAGCGAATTTAGAGCCAAATGTAGCTAACACTTTAGATGAATTGTGGGTGCGCTTGGATCAAAGTAGCAATTTAGTACAGCAACTTGCTTCTAATTTGGCAGTTCAAACTAGCAATTCTTCAAGTATTATTGAGCGCTATGGCAACGATCCTGTTAACCAAGCTCAAGCTTGGTTTTATCAAGGTCTTAGCCAAGCGAAAACAGGAGATTTATTAGGTGCTATCGCATCTTATGACCAAGCCATTGAACTACAACCGGAATTTTGGGAATATTGGTTTAATCGTGGTTTAACGCTGTTTCACCTAGAGCGTTTTGAAGAAGCGATCGCTGCTTATGAAACAGCCATTCAACTCAAGCCCGACTTTTACAAAGCTTGGTATTACCGGGGTGGAACTCTGGGAGAATTGGGATACTTTGAAGAAGCCATCGCTTCCTTTGATAAAGCTTTAGAAATTAGGCCAGACTACCAAGAGGCTTGGTCTAGTAAAGGTTTAGCGCTGCTAAAGTTAGGCTGGCTACGGGAAGCAATTTCTAGTTATGACCAAGCCCTAGATTTGGAACCACAAGACCAAGAAAATTGGTATCACCGAGGCATAGCACTAGCTGTAGGCGAACAATTTGCAGAAGCCATTGCATCTTACGATAAGGCGCTAGAAATTGACCCAGACTACCACGAAGTGTGGATAGACAGGGGTGTAGTGTTGTTTAACTTAGGACGATGGTCAGATGCCATTGCTTCTTGGGACAAAGCACTTTCAGTTCAAGCCGACTTTTATTTAGCTTGGTACAACCGGGGTGTAGCCTTAGATAACTTAGGACGCCGCCAAGAAGCCATCACTTCCTACCGCCGAGCGATCGCCATTAAACCAGACTTCCACTTAGCCTGGTATAATCAAGCAGTAGCATTGTTTTATTTAGAACAATTTACCGAAGCGATCGTTTGTTATGACAACGCTTTGCAAATCAAACAAGATTACTGGGAAGCTTGGATTGGTAGGGGAACCGCCGTCGGTAGTTTAACGGATGCCGATTTATTGCGGAATTTGTCGAGTACTATCACTGCAACAAACCCCGCCTTACAACAGGTAGGCTACGAAGGTAAATTAGCCACCTACGAAGAAGGGTTAAAGCATCTGCGTACAGACACTCACCCAGAAGGTTGGGGTAGATTGCATGTAGCCATCGGTAATACTTATTACGACCACGGTAAAAAACAGCCTAATCCCCGTGATTATTGGCGGAAAGCTGCATTTGAGTACCATCAAGCGCTTTTGACTCTCACCTTAGAATATTTTCCCCTGTTGCATTTAGAAGTTTTGCAATCTCTAAGTAAAGTGCTGATGGGTTTGGGACAAACAACACAACTTCAAGAATTACTGCAACGAGGCAGAGATTTATTGCAACAATTACTCAATGAAGAAACTCGTTCAGAAGAAAGTAAAAAACAGTTGGCTTTGAAATTTGTCGGCTTCGAGCAATTAGCAGTGGATTTAGCCGTAGATTACGGTGATGTAGTAGAAGCCTGGGAAATTGCCGAGCAGGGCAAAAATGCTTGTTTAAATTGGTTGCTTTTCAACTGGAATGATAATATTTATTCGCCTTATTATGGTGCAATTCAAGAACTATTTAATCCCACAACAGCAATTATTTACTGGCATATTAGTCCAGTAGCCTTACAAACTTTCATTCTCAAAGACCAAGCGCCATCACCGATTCTACTATTTACACCAATTCAAGATATCGGAGCGATCGCTTCAGGAGAAGAAACCATTCGTCTCAATGAATTGCCTCTACCCGAAGCAGTGCGACGCTTGATTGAATTTGAAAATTGGCTTGAAGATTGGCATCAACAATACCAACAATATCGCACCACAGCCCAAGATAAAGAAAGTAAAACTCAGCATCCTTGGCGGGTGGATATGGAGCAAAAGCTGTTCCAGCTTTATGAAATTTTGAATATTTCCACAATCGCTCAAGAATTGGAAGGCATCACCCAACTAATTTTAATTCCTCACCGCGATTTATATAGATTGCCCATTCATACCCTTTTTCATATTTCTTCTCCATCTGAGGAAAATTTACCAAATATCGAGCCAAATTTCACCGTCACTTATTTGCCTAGTGCCCAAATAGGTTTATCAATTAAAAATCAAGATATCTCGCCTTGGCAAAATCAGCTATTACTCAGTGTCGAATATCCTGAAAGTACAGGTTATCCCGGACTAAAATTTGCCAAATTAGAATCTGAAATTATCAACGAAATATTTGTTAACAACCAGCGAATTCAGGGCGCACAAGCAACCAAAGATATTGTGGAAAATGCATTATTTGATAAGTACAATATTTTTCATTTTACTGGTTATGCCACGAATAATTTAAGCGAACCAAAAAAATCAGAATTAGCATTAGCAGGTGAAGATAAACTGACATTAGAAGAAATTTTTCAACACAATCTCGCAAGTTATCACCTTGTGACTCTCTCTGCCTGTGAAAATGCCACCACCAGTATCTTCATTACCACCAGCGAATATGTAAGTTTGGTCAACGGTTTTTTGAATCAGGGCGTTCCTCACGTAGTAAGTACTCTTTGGACTGTAGAATCTTCAGCGAGTGCCTTAGCGATCATAGAATTTTACCGAAGATTACAGCCAGATAAATCAGCAGTTGTAGCCTTAGCTGAAGCAACACTGTGGCTCAAAGAGCTAACAGCTGGAGAACTAACAAAATGGTATGAAGATATACTCAACAACTTGCATCCAGAAGAAGTAAGAATTAGAGCTTATTTAGCAACACAATTATATAGAAACAGCAAAATGGCATCAGATAAAAAACTGTATAATCATCCTTACTATTGGGCAGCATTCACTATTACAGGGAAGCCAAATTGAAGAAGAATTCAGAACTCAGAATTCAGAATTCAGAATGAATTAGAGTCACCTTAGGGAATGAATATTGGTTTAAAAGAAAGCCGAATTGTGGTTGCATCAAAATTGAAATATTCTTCCTTGTTAAAACTCTATTGCTTCATCATTGGAGTATTCTGATTCCTGAATTCTGAATTCTGACTCCTGAATTCTGAATTCTGGATTCTGACTCCTGAATTCTGTTTTATTAACTTGAATACGCTCCTGGTAGTCCGTTTTGGACTACAAAGGAAGCTAGGGTTTTGACGGAGGCATTCAAATCAACAATACTGGATACAACTCGGTAGTCACTTTGCCAAGTTTGTGGGGTAAGCTGACAGCGGACATATCCCCGGAAAGCACCATCAAAGAACTTAGTATGAGGATTATTCGGTAGGGAAGCTTTAACTGGAGCGATGAAGCTGGTGGGAAAGTCAGAGGTAACTGAGGTTCCTACAAATTCAGTGCCTACCGTTGGTGATTTTGGGTTACTAAAATCAAGCTTTAGGTCGTGTACCCAACTAGAATGGATATCCCCAGTAATTACCACTGGATTAGAGGGTTTGCGCTGGTTAAGGAAATTTAAAAGTCGATTACGTGCAGCTACGTAGCCGTCCCACTGGTCTACATTGAACACACCGGGGCCGGGATTACTATTAAAATTGTACTCAGCTAACATGGTTTGTTGAGCGATCGCATTCCAACGCGATCGCGATTTGTCTAAGCCTTTGAATAACCACTGTTCTTGTTCTGAGCCAGTCATCGTCGCATTGGTATCAAAAGCTTGGGGACAACGTGGCTTGAGTCCATCATCACAAGGTTGGTCAGTGCGATATTGTCTGGTGTCTAGGACGTTGAACTCCACTAAATTACCGAAGGTAAACCGCCGATAAAGCAGCAAATTTGCCTTCTTGGGTAGAGAAGATTCACGTAGCGGCATGTGTTCGTAATAAGCCTGGTAAGCATTGGCTCGCCGTTTCTCAAAAGCCTCTTGGGTTTGGTTATCCTCAGGAATTAAATTGGCGTAGTTGTTATCAACTTCATGGTCATCCCAAGTAACAATCCAGGGAAAAGCAGCATGAGCAGCTTGGAGATTCGGGTCTGTTTTATACAAGGCGTGGCGATTGCGGTAGTCTTCAAGAGTAACGATTTCCGGGCTATTATGCTGCCGCGGCCCCCCTGGTTGTGGCCCGTATTCGTAAATATAATCACCGAGATGAACCACAAGGTCGAGGTTTTCCTCAGCCAAATACCGATAAGCTGTATAGTAGCCATTTTGCCAGTCTTGGCAAGACACAAAAGCAAAATTTAGTTTTGAGATATAGCTGTAAGATGCTGCTGCTGTACGAGTCCGCCCAACGGGGCTAACTTCTCTACCCGCTTGAAATTGATACCAGTACCAACGGTCAGGGTCTAGTCCACGGACATCAACGCGTACTGAGTGTGCTAACTCTGGTGTAGCTAGCACTGTTCCTCTACGCACCACCTTTGTCATCTTTTCATCAAGGGCAACTTGCCACCGTACTGGAACATTTACGAGTGGCATTCCACCTCCATTGAGAGGATCGGGAGCCAGTCTCGTCCAGATTACAACCCCATCCGGTAAAGGATCGCCAGAAGCCACACCAAGACTGAACGGATAGCCAGAAAACCTGGAATTAGCGAGTACCGGATGCCATTGGCTAGCTACTGTCAACCCCGTTAATAATCCTGCACCCAGCAAAAAATTCCGCCGCCTGCACCGATTTGCCAGCAGGGCATTACAATCCATAAAATCCATATCCACCTTTACCCAGATCTAGATACAGTTGGCGAACTTAGTGGAGTCGATGTGCCAAAAATACAAGCAATAACTTGATTTGACTTTTCTCCCACTAATTGCTCAACCAAACACAAGAAACCTACCAACCCAGGATCAAGTGGAAATTAAGATTATGTTAAGTTTAAAATTCGATTGGGGCATCGGGCATCGGGCATTGGGCTTTCTAGGGAAAGGGGTAAGGGGGAAAGGTTAAATTTATCCCTTTACCCTTTCCCCTTTACCCTTTACCCTTTCCCCTTTTTAAAACCTGCCATTCCCCTGAACAATATGCTTAACGGTGGTTAAGGTTTCTAAGCTGATAAATCCCCGACGATGACCTTTTTGGTTAGACATGCCGAGAAATACTGAATCTCCTCGTGAGGGGTTGCGAGAAAAACGTGGCGAAGTGTTGATGTAGGTGGAGGCGCTGTTAACTCCTAAGGCAAACTGCCGACTTTCCTGGTAGGATTCAGTCACAATGCAGTCGGCATGACCGCTGCTGTATTGATTAATCCAAGCGATGGCAGCTTCTAAGCTATCCACCAGTTTAAAAGCTACTGTTCTAGTTAAATAAGGATTTGCCCATTCGCTTTCCTTCACTAATTGCAACTGGGGAAAGGCTTCTACTAGTTCTGCATCGCCTTTAATTTCAAAGCCTTTTTCAATTAAGCTGTTCCATAGAACTGCTAAGGATGATGGCAAGGCTTGACGATGAATCAGCACTTTTTCAATGGCATTGACTGGATCTGGTTCGCTCTGATGGCTATCAAGAATCATCCAGCGCACCATTTCTAAGCTGGCATTTAGCGACCAGTAGAGATAGGAATTGCCCATTGCTGATTTTAAAACTGGGCAAGTAGACTGTCGTACTACTTGCTGCACCAAGCTAGAACGTCCGTAAGGAATGACTAAATTGACGTACTCGTCTTGGGTGATTAAATCCCGAATTGAAGCGCCATGTTCGGCTGTGATCAATTCTAGGCAACCTAGTGGTAAACCAACTTCGGCGATCGCAGTTTGCAATACTGAAGCAATGGCCGCGTTAGAATGGCTGGCTTCAGTACTGCCTTTGAGAATGATGCTATTGCCTGTTTTAATACAAAAACCGGCTGCGATGGCTCCTAAATCAGGAAATGCTTCATAAATAAACCCAATTACTCCTAATGGCATTAACTGGGAATAGCTTTGGGAATCCTCCAATTGGTAATCAGCATTCCTGACGCGCCGCAGCGGATCTGATAGTTCGCCCAACCGTTGTAAAATATCCACGGTGGTCTCTAGTCTTGTGGGAGTCAGCTTCAGCCAGTCTAATATCAACTCTGGCACTGCCATTTCCCGACTGGCTTCTAAATCCAAGGTATTGGCTTCCAGAATGTCATCAAATGAGCGCTCAAGCGCCCGTGCCATAGCCAATACCGCGCGGCTGCGGTCTGCTCCCTTGGTGATTCCCAATTTTAGGGAAGCTTGGTACGCTCGTTGAGCAATACTAATGGGTTCGGGGCGTTCGTCTAAAACTTCAACAGTCATTGAGTTAACGTCTGTAAGTAAGCCAGACCATTAGTGCTGGCAGGATAGCCAACAGCACCGCCACCATTGCCCAAGCAATAATGCTGGAACTATTTGCCAATCGCAGTGCTAATGGCAGCCATATAATCACTAGCACGAAAATAATGCCAAGTGCTATAGGCAGATAGCTTTCTCCCAAACGAGGATGGACAACATGCCAACTATTTCCCATCCAACGCCAAGCTCGCTTGTAAGGATAGGTGGTAGAAAGCTGTTCTAGGACATGGCCATTATCTTCCACTACAAAGATTTGCTGACAGCGATCGCAACCAAATGCTTCTGTCAACGTAATCGGAATTAACTGACCCCGCCGACGACAAGGACAGGGGTATTCGGTATTGAAGTCTATTTTTTCTGGTTTTTGAGATTGCACAAGCGTTCTAATAACTTGAGCGTGTTTTTCATAAATGCTGGGAATTATTATCCCGTGGTAAATGCCTTGAGGGCTTCTCTCTTTATACTTTATATAAGTTGGCAAGCAAAACAAACGTTGCCATAATCGCATTGTGCTGACACACCTGGTACGATTTTAAGCCTACGTAGCTACCACTCCTAAAACAAATCGTTTGGCAAGGCTACGCTGATAAACAACATCCTAACAATTAACCTTCATTTTCCTTGGGATAATTGTATATTAGTATGCAGTTATCAAGTTTAGATTGCCATCGCTCCCAATTCTTACTCCTTGCAATTAACAAGGGTTTCCAGAGGGGCAATTGCCAAAACACCAATCATTGTAGGCAGGGGAGCAGGGAGCAGGGGAGAGAAAAAACTATATACCTAAATAAATTGGTTAATTTATTCTTTGAAAGTCCCTTTTTGTTTTCCGCTTTGACAAGTTTGCTGACTATGGCTACTCTAGTCCGCCAAATAGCGGTTTGCACTATTACCACAGTACCACGGAGATGGTTAAAACTCAACTGTATTGCTTGTTCATCAAACATGTAGAATGAAAGGTTGCTAATAACAAATCAAGACAAACAACTTTGACATTGAGTTTCTTTGATATGTTTTTGCTAAGCGGGTAACGCGATTCGAACGCGCGACATTCACCTTGGCAAGGTGACGCTCTACCACTGAGCTATACCCGCAATCATTGGTCATTTATTAATATGCCAGATTTATTCTGAATTGTCAAGCCTTGAATTTGAATTATTGGGCATTGTTGATTGTTGACGGTTGACGGTTAACAGTCATCAGTCATCAGTCAACAGTGCCCCATAAAGCACTAACTTAGTTCTTCTGACTCTACTGTTAAATTACTGACGCTGGCATTTGGAAAAGACGGTGGCAAAGACTGACTATTACGAGGATATGGTTCTGTTAAGTTAGAACGTAGTTGTCGCATCAAACTAGCCATTTCTAGGGCATTTAAGGCGTAATCCCAACCATGATTGCCTTTGATGCCTGCCCGTTCTAAGGCTTGCTGCATCGTATCTACGGTCAAAATTCCAAAAATCACCGGCACTCCAGTTTGAAAACTAGCAGCAGCAATCCCTTTAGAAACTTCCGCAGATACGTAATCGAAATGGGGTGTTTGCCCGCGAATCACTGCCCCCAGACAAATTACAGCATCATAACGGTGGGAAAGTGCTAGTTGGCGAGCTACTAAAGGCACTTCAAAACTTCCCGGCACCCAAACGTAGTCTACTTGATTTCCCTGGGGGTTGGGGTCTACACCGTGGCGCTTCAAGCAATCTTGACATCCTTCCAGCAGCTTTCCGGTGACCAGGTCATTGAATCGACCAATCACCACTGCAAAACGCAAAGGTTCTGTTTGAGTAAAAGTTCCCTCAAAAACTGCCATGACTGCCTCTTAATCACTATACTTCTGGCCAATATACATTTCTTATTTAAATCTAGAGGAGCAGGAAAACACAGTCAAAAATCAGGAAGCTAGAAAAAATTTCTGCTTTTTTCCTTAACTTTTGACCTTGGCTTTTCTGCTCCTCTAATTTTTATATTAGGTGTCTGCGCCAGAGCTAAGCCGTTGCCTAGACGACAAAAAAGTTTAATAAACCAACCAAAAGTACCAAAGCAATCCAGACGCCAGAACCAAGCCAGAGAAGCTTTTTAGATTCAACCCAATTTTGGGGAGT
The DNA here is from genome assembly GCF_014222165.1 of Nostoc sp. 2RC. Classification (NCBI taxonomy): domain Bacteria; kingdom Bacillati; phylum Cyanobacteriota; class Cyanophyceae; order Nostocales; family Nostocaceae; genus Nostoc; species Nostoc sp. 2RC. The sequence continues at coordinate 23,082 of NZ_JACKZU010000028.1, read as the reverse complement.
GGCGTAAGCAACAGGAACGCCAACAACTAACACAAAAGACAACAAAACTAGGCCAATCAAAGCAAATTGGAATATTATGGTCATTTTTTCTTCTCCCAATACAGCGAAATACTAAAGATAGAATATCCTAAAGGGCGACACCGACACTTTCTTACTTATTTTTAAGCTACCAGAAATTACAACACTTTAGTCATTGGTCATTGGTCATTGGTCATTAGTCATTAGTCATTTGACCTGCCTTAAAAATAGGGAACGGGGAACAGGGAAGAGGTATTTTAATTGTTCCTTGTGAGCGCCGCTCATGGAGTCTCTTGCAAAAGTTACTTTTGCAAGAGGGGGGAAAGGGGAAAGGTTAAAGGGAAAAGGGTTTTTATTTGCCCTTTCCCCTTTCCCCCTTACCCTTTTCCCCACTTCTTTTAGAAGTCTATTACTCATTGGTCATTTGTTATGACTTTTAATGCCCAATGCCCCATGCCCGATGCCCAATGCCCCATACCCCTTAACTATGGATTTAATTCTTTGCCACACAACGGCTGATTTTGACGCACTAGGAGCAGCGGTAGGACTAACACGCTTACTACCGGGAAGCAAGATTGTGCTGACTGGCGGCTCTCACCCTCCGGTACGGGATTTTTTGGCGTTGCATCGGGATGAATATCCGCTGATTGAACGCCGTTCGGTAAATTCAGAAAAAATTCGGTCTTTGACTGTAGTGGATACACAACAGCGCGATCGCCTGGGTAAAGCTGCTGAATGGTTAGATTTACCTAATATCAAAAAAATTATACTTTACGACCATCACTTAGGACAAGAATCAGATATTCCCGCCACACGATCGCATATTTCTTCGGTGGGGGCTACGACTACTTTGATTGTGGAGCAATTGCAACAACAGCAAATCTCCCTAACTTCTGCTGAAGCTACAGTCATGGCTTTGGGTATTCATGTTGACACTGGCTCCTTGACCTTTGAGCAGTCCACACCAAGGGATGCTTTAGCTTTAGCCTGGTTGATGCAACAAGGTGCTAGTTTATCAGTAATTTCCACATATCGCGATCCAGGATTGTCCTTGCAATTGCAGCAGCTATTAACTAAAGCACTGGAAAATTTAGAATATCTCTGTGTACGCGGATATACAATTGGCTGGGTAACTTTAAACACAGATGCTTTTGTCCCTGGTTTATCGAGTCTGGCTTCAGAATTAGTGGAATTAACTGAAATTGATGCTATTTTGTTGGCTAATGAATATCCTTTGGGTGATGGTGATTCACGCTTGACAGTAATTGGGCGATCGCAAATTCCCAAAACAAATCTCAATCTCTTATTCCAAATTTTCGGCGGTGGCGGTCACTCCCAAGCTGCATCGCTGAACTTAAGAGGAGTAGATTCACAAGCAACACTACAACAAATCCTCAACGGCTTAAAAGCCCAAATTCCTCACCCTCCCACTGCCAGAGACTTGATGTCTTCTCCTGTCCGCACCATTCTGCCTGAAACCACAATTGCCGAAGCCCAGCGTATTCTATTGCGCTATGGACACTCTGGTTTATCCGTAGTCGATAACCAAAAACAATTAGTAGGTATTATTTCGCGGCGCGATCTCGATATTGCCCTACATCACGGATTTAGCCATGCCCCAGTTAAAGGCTACATGACCACGAATCTGAAAACCATCGCACCGGATACTACACTGCCACAAATCGAGGCATTAATGGTAACCTACGATATCGGGCGCTTGCCAGTATTAGAAAATGGGCAATTAGTTGGTATTGTTACCCGTACTGATGTGTTGCGCGAATTACATGAAGAGGGCGCAGGAACGCAGGAATACGGAAATGTGAATACTGGTTTACGGTTTCCATCAGAGCGTCTTAACCTCTCTGTTTCATCTTCTCTAGCTCCCCAACTGTGGAAATTGCTGACTACAGCATCCCAAGAGGCAGAAAAACGAGGTTGGCATCTTTATCTTGTCGGGGGTGCGGTGCGGGACTTGCTGTTAGCCAATACAGCAGGTAACTTGATGATTAAAGATATTGACCTTGTAGTTGATGGCTTTCACAAATCAGCAGATGTTGGTGCAGGTGTGGAATTAGCAAAAGCACTACAACAACTTTACCCAACCGCTCGTTTGGAAATCCACGGGGCTTTTCAAACTGCGGCTTTGTTATGGCACAAAGACCCACAATTAGATTCTTTATGGGTGGATATTGCCACCGCCAGAACAGAATTTTATCCTTATCCAGCAGCAAATCCAGAAGTGGAAGCGAGCTCCATTCGTCAAGATTTATATCGTCGAGACTTTACTATTAACGCCCTAGCTTTGCGGCTGACTTCCCCCCGTGCTGGTGAATTGCTCGATTTTTTTGGTGGTTTACTAGATTTACAAGCTAAACAAATTCGGGTTTTACACGCTAACAGCTTTATCGAAGACCCCACCCGCATTTATCGCGGTGTCCGCTTTGCTGTGCGCTTCGGCTTTGAAATTGAATCACAAACAGAAGAATTTATCCGCTATGCCATCAACAGTGGCGTTTACGATCGCACTGCTCAAGAGAATAGCAAAACTCCAGCTCTGCAAACTCGACTAAAAACAGAATTAAAACACATCTTAGAAGCCCCTTACTGGAAATCAGCTTTACAGTTACTCGATAACTTGGGGGCATTACAATGTATCCATCCTACCCTGAAGTTAGATGCATTACTTCTGCGACAATTACGCTTGCTAGAACGCTGTTTGCGGCGATTTGACCCCCAACAAAGCTTAATTCACTGGGAAATGCGATTAGAGACAATAATCGCCCACTTAGAACCACAATATCGGGTAAAAGTGGCAAAAAATCTCCAATTACAAGAGGATGGCATTAAACGCCTGCAAAATTTAGCTCAAGGTGAAGCTGAAGTTTTAGAATCTCTACCAGCTTGTCAACGTCCTAGTCAAGTAGTTCAATTTCTACGACAGTATGACTTACCAATGTTAGTTTTAATTGCTTTACAAACCCAGCGAATAATCAGGCAACAGATATGGTATTACTTGACAGTTTTATCTCACATTAACCCGATTTTAAATGGTAATGATTTAAAAAAATTAGGTTATAAACCAGGTGTGCAATATCGACAAATGTTAGATGATTTACTGGCTGCAACTTTAGATGGAAATATTAAAAATAAAGCAGAAGCAGAGGAATTTTTAGCCAGGTCTTATCCCCGCTAATAAATATTGTAATCAGGGGGCTATTATGCAAACTGAAACATCAAAAAAATACTATACTAACCAAGAATATTTACAACAAGAGGAGACATCAAAATTCAAAAATGGTACTTACTAAAATTTTATTAAACTATGACGCCGATAAATTGCACAATCACTCATCAGATTTGTTCAATGTTAACGGTCAAATATCAACCGTCAACATTACCTGAAAAGACGTATAGATTAAATGAGTGACATCTTAAATTGTATCTGGATCGATATTTAATTCTCGTAATTTAGCTGCCAAACGTTCTACTTTCTCTTGAGCTTGAGCAGCAACTTCTTCAGGTATCGGTACTAACTGTCCATCAGCTGTGAATAAACGTAATAATTGCTGATGAATGCCTAAATATAAACCTAATTGTTCGCTCCACAAATATCCTTGTTCGTTTGCTTGTAGAGGTTGATATTTTGCATCTACTAAATTAAATCCTGCAAATTCCAATGTATATGGGTCAAACCAAAAATAATTCGGTGTCCGAAAAGTATCTTGATAAATTTCTTTTTTTAAACCTTTGTCGGTTTTCACTGTTGATTCTGACAAAATTTCTAAGATAACATTCGGATATTTGCCATATTCTTCCCACACTACCCAACTTTTCCGGGCTTTACGTTCTGTTCCTAGCACTACAAATAAATCTGGGCCGCGAAAGTATTCTGATTTTTTTTGGTGTGGACTGTAGTAAATAGTTAGATTTCCCGCAGCATAAAAATCATTTCTGTCTTGCCACAGCCATTCAAGGGATTGTAAAAGTAAGATAATTTGTCGTAGATGCAGGTCACTTTCCAAGGGAGGTTCATCACTCCATAAATCACTAGAAGGAAATATTACATCTTTAGAGATGTCTGGTTGAGATTCTAATTCTTGAGTAATGGTCATAGAATCAATCTGGCATCAATTAGTTCTAAGTTTATTTTAACAGTGTTGTACATCGGTAAGTAGAACAGTGTAAATAATTAAAGGTTTGTAGTAAGGACTTCAGTCCTGATTACGAACTATTTAGCACAACTTTTTTACATTACTTCACATAGGTTTATTTTTTCAAATTGCTTTACTTATCTATAGCTCAGAGTTTTACTAATTTTGAATTACGAATTAGCAGCATCCAACCAAATTATGTAAACAAAAATAAACTAGGTAAAAGTATTTTCGTCTATTACTTTTGCCTATTGCTGATTAATTTATTCCAACTACAAATTTTGACGCTGACTTACTTATAGCAATCCCGAATAATTTGTGAAATATTACGTGTTAAGGTTGTTGACTGTTAACTGTCAACAGTCAACACCGATATTGTTCACAACTGAAATAGGATTGCCATAGTAGCATTACTGTTGTTTAGTAATTTGCCAGTTGTCGGAAGCGTTCTTGAATTTCTTGAATCGAAAATAAAGCCTCAAATTTCAACCCAGCCGATTGGTACAATTCCCCTCCACCTTGGTGTCTGTCTACCAGTGCAATTACTTGATTAACCGTATAACCTGCTGCTTGAAGACGTTCGACAGCTTTGAGAGCAGATTGCCCAGTTGTGACGACATCCTCCAAAACCACTATCTTTGAGCCTTCTGGTAAAGTCGGGCCTTCTATATAAGCTCTCGTTCCATAACCCTTGGCTTCCTTACGAATAATCAGTGCTGGTATCGGTCGATTTTCATAAACAGAAACCACGCTCACTGCGGTGACAAGCGGATCGGCCCCCATTGTTAAACCGGCTACAGCCTGCGTATCTTCAGGTAGTAAGGGAAATAGCAAGCGCCCAACTGCCAAAGCTCCTTGGGGGTGGAGTGTTACCTGCATTTTGTTCACGTAATAAGAACTACGTAGCCCAGAAGCAAGAACGAAATCACCCTCTTGATAAGCTACTTGAGCAAATAAATCTAATAGTTTCTGGCGCAAGTGAGTCAAATCAGGGATGGTTGCCCAAATATTGGAGTCAGTAAGAGTTTCAGTAGGATACGTCATTACAAAACATTAAAAGTTGTGCTACACCAAAGGTTGAACTGATAACAGTTCTGAAATTAAGCATAAATTAAGATTCGCCACAAATTTGAGGAGTAAGGAACGTGGGTATCAAATTAAAAACCTTTGGTGGTTTATTAATATTGCTTGCTGCTGGTATTGCTTTTCCCTCTGTTGTAACAGCTCAAACACAAACACCGAAAAGTGAAACCACAAGTGATGTGTTTGAACGGGCATTTTTTCGGCACGATCGCAATTTTTATGAGAATGGTACCCTCAAGCGTCAACTAGACTCATTGTTTGGTGCTGGCGCTAGTTTTGGCGGTTCCTTCCCAGAAAATGAAATTGCTCGTGATGCTCAATTGGTTAATGCTCTATATCACGATGTCCTGACTCAGCAAGCAGGCAACGATCCCTATATTCGCACTCCTGATTTACCAAATCCCTATGATACATCCCTAATCATGTCTCCTCGCTTGAATGCCAACAAGCTCAGAGTCGGAACTGAATTCAGATTTTAAACATAATCACCCCATTAGAGGAGGCAGGGTAAGGTAGAGGGAGACAAGGGAGGCAGGGGAAAAGGTTAAAGGAAAAACGGAAAAGGAATAAATTTAATCTTTCCCCTTTCCCCCTGGGTGAGCGAAAAAAGGTGTGGGGAGTGTGGGAAGTGTGGGGAGTAATTTTTTGGATACTTAGCTAGAAATCCCACACAAAATTTCGTTCACCCTTTCCCCCTTACCCCTTTCCCTTTCCCCATACACAATGCCCAATGCCCTATTTCTTTTTTGATAATTTAGTGCGCCCTGCTGGAATCGAACCAGCCTGAAGACGAATTATGAGTTCGTTGCCTCCCCAATCGGCCAAAGGCGCTTATTTTTTGGATTTAAGATTGCTATAAAACAATTAGTTAAATCCTTGAGTTGATTTTATCTGCTAATTTTAAAGTTAGGTACACTACCATACGTATTTAATTTTAGCAAACTCACCTATTTTAGCACAAATTTAGTGTCTGTGAATACTCGACAATAGTTTCCCAGATTTTTATACTACATAATCTAATCATGAAATAGTGCAAACTAATATTGATTAAGTTCCTTTAAGGATTGAGGCATTAGGCTTCATTATTCTTAATAAAACTAGCATTATTGTGCATTAGCTTATCAACAATGAAAATAAATTCTACTGTACTTCTTACTTTGATTTTGTTAATCCTGATGTTGGGAGCAGGTTCTGTGAGCGCGTTTTTGGGGTTTGAACTAGGAAGTTCGGCACTCAAAGGCGTTAGTACACCAGATGGACGCCCTACAACTAAATTTGCCAGCAGTAAAGGAAATAACTCCCAACAGGGAGGAGTGGTGTTATTAAAAGAGGATGAAATTCTAAAAATTGTCAAAGCGCGAATTGAGGGTAAGACCAAGGCGGCAAAATCGGAAAAGCTAGAGGAAGATGATGAAGAAACCAATACCAGCAAGCAGAAGCCAGAGGAAAAACCCAAACAAGTAGTGGAAGAAAAACCGCAGCCAGGTTTTCCAGTGGTTGCTGAGAGTGAAGGTGTAACTATGTCCGTGCAATCTGCTCGCTACTCTGGTGGTGATTTACTCTTAAAAGTAAAAATGCAGAACAAAGGCAAAGATTCTGTGCGCTTTTTGTATAGTTTTTTAGATGTTACCGATGATAAAGGGCGAACTCTGAGCGCTAGTACAGAAGGTTTACCAACAGAATTACCTGCTAATGGGCCGACATTTTCTGGTACAGTGAGCATTCCCACAGCTTTACTTGATGATGTTAAAAAAATATCACTGGCTTTGACTGATTACCCTGCTCAAGAATTAAAGCTAGAGGCATTGAACATTCCTGTAGAAAGGTAAAAGAGTTATGGGGACTGGGGCATTGGGCATTGGGCATTGGGCATGGCGCATTGGGCATTGGGCAGAGGTAGTTATTATTTTTACCTTGTCTTCCTTGTCTTCCTTGTCTCCCTCTGCCTCCCGTGCCTCCCGTGCCTCCCCATCTCCCCAGTTTCCGAAGTGGATGGCGTGAATTTTACACAAGCTTTGGCAGTGAGTGGTTTTCCTAATTTAATTTGGACGGAGGCAGGGCTGCGATTGTTGTCAGTTTTACTGCTGATTGCCATAAATGCCTTTTTTGTGACGGCAGAATTTTCGATGGTGAGCGTGCGGCGATCGCGTATTCACCAGCTAGTTAAAGCTGGGGATGTTCCAGCAAGAGCTGTAGAGATACTACAACGCAGTATCGACCGACTGCTATCTACCACCCAGTTGGGTATCACTCTCTCTAGTTTGGCCCTGGGATGGATTGGAGAAAGTACGATTGTCGTCCTGGTAAATGCATGGGTAAAATCCTGGCCTCTGCCCCGTGAAATGACTACCTTCATTGCCCATTCTTTATCGATTCCCATCGCCTTTTTCTTAATTGCTTATTTGCAAATTGTTTTAGGCGAATTATGTCCTAAATCATTGGCGATGCTGTATTCAGAACAGCTAGCCCGGTTTTTGGGGCCTTCGGTAAAAGCGATCGTCCGTTTTTTTGGCCCCTTCATTTGGATTCTCAACCAATCAACTCGTTGGTTGTTAAGAATTTTTGGCATTGAATACACTGGTCAAGGCTGGAGACCGCCTGTAACTCCTGAAGAATTGCAAGTGATTATCTCTACAGAATGGGGTTCTACAGGCTTACAACGTAAAGAACGAGAACTGCTCAATAATATTTTTGAGTTTGGGGACGTGATGGCTCAAGCTGTCATGATCCCCCGCACCAGTATTGTAGCGTTGCCAAAAGATGCAACTTTTGAGGCATTACTCCAGGAAATGGCTGCTACTGGTTACTCCCGCTATCCCTTGATTGGTGAATCTTTAGATGATGTTCGCGGCATTGTTTATTTTAAAGATTTGGCAGAACCTTTAGCTGTAGGCAAGCTAACTTTAGAAACACAAATCCAACCTTGGATGCGTCCTGCTAGGTTTGTTCCAGAACACACGCCCTTGAGCGAACTTTTGCCAATGATGCAGCAAGAAAAACCAGCTATGGTAATGGTGGTCAACGAATTTGGCGGTACTGTGGGATTGGTGACCATCAAAGATGTCATTGCCGAAATCATTGGTGACACCAGCGAACCTGAAGACAACGATGATTTACTAATCCAGATGTTAGACGAGGATAAATTTCTGGTGCAGGCACAAATCAACCTCGAAGACCTAAATGAAGTTTTACATCTGGATTTACCCTTGACAAGAGAATATCAAACACTGGGAGGCTTTTTGCTGTATCAGTTACAAAAAATTCCCTCTAAAGGTGAAACTTTCCATTATCAAAATCTCGAATTCACTGTGGTGTCAGTGATTGGCCCGCGGCTACATCAAATTCAACTGCAACGCTTAGAAGGGTTAGGAGTTGAGAGTTGAGAGTTAGGAGTTGAGAGTTAGGAGTTGAGAGTTAAGAGTTTTTTTACTCCTCACTCCTCACCCCTCACTCCTCACTCGTAACTCGTAACTTAAATACTATAAGTTAGTGGATCGACTAGTCCCAATTCGGCAAAGGCCGCTAGTCGCAAACGACAAGAATCACACACACCACAAGCGACATCGCCACCAGCATAGCAAGACCAAGTTAACTCCCAAGGAACTCCTAATTGGTTACCTAGTTCAATGATTTCGGTTTTTTTCATGTTAATCAGGGGTGCAACGATGTTAATTGCTTCTCCCTCACGTCCTTGTTTAGTTCCCAGGCGAAAAACTTCTTGCATGGCTTGGATATAGTCGGGGCGACAATCAGGATATCCTGAATAATCAAGGGCATTGACTCCGATATAAACGCGTTGGGCGGCGATCGCTTCAGCATAACTCAAAGCAAAGCTTAAAAAGATGGTATTACGAGCCGGAACATAGGTAACAGGGATATTTTGAGCCATTTCATCCAGAGAACGCTCTTGCGGTAAATCAATAGCGTCATCGGTAAGTGCCGAACCACCCCATTGCCGTAAGTCAAAACTCACCACTTGATGTTTCACTACCCCAGCTTTTTGAGCCACAAGCACAGCTGAGTGTAACTCTCGTCGGTGTCGCTGCTGGTAATCAAAAGAAATGGCATAACATTCACAGCCATCCTTTTGAGCTTTGTACAAAATTGTGGAAGAGTCCAATCCCCCAGATAGCAAAACTACAGCTTTCATCTCGGTTGCAAATTTTGGATTTCAAATCGCCAAATCACGCTTCAACAAGATACCAATAAGCAACGCCAAAGATACTCCTGAATTTCCATAAACTGTTTCAACTAATCCCTATCGGTAATTTTCCATACCATTTTTTGGAAAAAAAGCATAGTCTTACTAGTTTATTATTTTGTCAGCTGTTCCACATAAAAATTGCATATTGACTGGCGATCGCCTTTTGACCTTGACGGTCAACAGTCAACAGTCAAAGGCTACCACGAGTAGTTATGCTTTGTTAGCGTGCATGAGCTTAATTTTAATACTGTCGATTGGATGGTAATTAATTCCACAACTCTAGCCTCAAGGAAAATCCAACCACAAAAAAAGACCCTTAGAATTTTAGAGAATTTATACTTAAGCCTTACCTTATATTCTAAAGTTAATAAAAAGACACATATTTTTTTGTGGAAAATGCAAAATACCAACCTAGCCCGAACTATCTATACAAAACATAGCCGGATTGCGGGAACCGATCGCAAACTTTGAAATTCTTCATAAACATAGCCTCTATGTTACCATCTGGATGGTTTTAGACGGATCGTAACTGGCTTTCTTTGTATAAACGCCAACGGCCGTAGCGTCTCTTAAATTGGTGGTTGAGGAGAGAATAATAGTGCAAAATAGCATGTCACTGGCAGAACCGAATCCATATACACAGCGCAACCAGCCACGACCAATCCGCATAGGTGTGATTGGGGTGGGTAACATGGGACAACACCACGCTCGCGTCTTGAGTTCAATGAAAGACGTTGAGTTAGTCGGTGTAGCAGATATTAACGTCGAACGAGGGTTAGAAACTGCCAGCAAGTACAAAGTGCGTTTTTTTGAAGACTATTGTGACTTGCTACCCCTGGTGGAAGCAGTTTGTATTGCTGTTCCCACCAGGCTGCATTATGCCGTGGGTATCAGCTGTTTGTTAGCGGGAATTCATGTTTTGATTGAAAAACCCATCGCAGCTAGTATTTCTGAGGCAGAATCCCTAGTAAATGCTGCTGCTGAGTCTCAATGTATCCTGCAAGTAGGTCACATTGAGCGTTTCAATCCAGCATTTAGGGAGTTGAGCCAAGTCCTGAAAACCGAAGAATTACTGGCATTAGAAGCACACCGTATGAGTCCTTACTCAGATCGAGCAAACGATGTTTCAGTTGTTCTCGATTTAATGATTCATGACATTGACCTACTTTTAGAATTAGCAGCTTCTCCAGTGACTAAATTGACCGCTAGCGGTACTCGTGCCCTAGATTCCGGTTATTTAGATTATGTAACTGCCACCCTGGGCTTTGCTAATGGTATAGTCGCTACTTTGACTGCTAGTAAAGTCACTCACCGTAAAATTCGCAGGATTGTTGCCCACTGCAAAAACTCATTCACTGAGGCAGATTTTCTCAAGAATGAAATTTTGATTCACCGACAAACAAATCCTAACTCTCTTGCCGACCATCGACAAGTACTTTACAGGCAGGATGGCGTGATTGAAAAAGTCTACACCAGCAATATTCAACCCCTGAGTGCAGAATTAGAACATTTTGTCAACTGCGTACACGGTGGCAATCAACCTTCAGTAGGTGGCGAACAAGCTCTTAAAGCTCTAAGATTAGCCAGTTTAATTGAGCAGATGGCTCTCGAAGACAGAGTTTGGAATCCCTTAGACTGGCAATCGGAACCAAGAGTACAATCATTGACCCCGACAGTCTAGAACAAAAGGGGCAGAGGAGCAGAGGAGCATAGGAGCAGAGAAGCAGGATAATAACTGTTAGGTTCTCACTCATTACTCATAACTCTTAACTCCTCACTCCTGAGTTAGTATCGGCTAGACGACCGCCTTTTGCTAAGGATACTCAGCACTATCAATGCCTAATGTCCAATGAACCAGAACCCCAAAGTATTTTTTGCCAATTTACCATTAAATTTTTAGATCCTCCATAGTCATGAAAAAAGCGGGCTAAGGGGGATCTAATTATTTAGAAAACAACCTCTATTGGAAAATCAGGAGTGGGGAAATGGAGAGATAGGAGATGAACAGACAAGGGAGATGACAGTTATCAGTTGACTGTTGACTGTTGACTGGAAAATCAGGATTTATTCTCCTTGTCTCCCTTGTCTCCCTTGTCTCTCATCTCCCCTGCTCCCTACCCCATGACGCCACTTGCTCCACTTGGGGAGACCCCAAGACCGCAGTGGCTCCCCCATACCCCATGCCCAATGCCCTATGGAAATAAAAAACTAGTACAGTAATTTTTAGGAATTAGCTTGATGCTTGAATGGATAACCAACACTATCAATTCTTTGGGATATTTGGGAATCGGCCTACTGATGTTTGTGGAGAACCTCTTTCCTCCCATTCCTTCAGAATTGATTATGCCATTGGCTGGATTCACAGCAAGTCCATATCAACCAGGAGGAGCGAAACTTAATATTATTGGGGTGTTTTTTGCAGGACTTTTGGGTTCTGTATTAGGTGCGCTTGTTTGGTACTATCCAGGTAAGTTTTTGGGCGAAAATCTCTTGAAAGCTTGGGCTGACAAATATGGTAAATGGTTGGCTATATCCAGTAAAGATATTACTAAGGCTAAAGGCTGGTTTGACCGACAAGGTAACAGAGCAGTATTCATTGGTCGCCTTGTACCAGGAATCCGTACTTTGATTTCTGTTCCCGCAGGGATCGCTAATATGCACTTGCTACCATTTCTGATTTACAGCACCTTAGGTAGCGCAGCTTGGGTGGGTTTGCTAACATACTCAGGATATATATTAGGTAGTCAGTATGAACTTGTGGATGAATACCTTGCTCCTGTGTCCAAAATTGTGCTTGGGGGTTTGGTTTTAGCATTTATTTTCTGGATCTTGAAGCGTCGGCAAAGACGCGCTAGACGGTAAACAGGGGCGCTTTTGGTTTGAAAGCAGTGAAAGCAGGGGTTACATCTGGCCAAAATTCGCCTACACTATGCCAAATAATACTAGATGTGCAATTGCCAGAATTAATTTTTGGCGTATTTCTAGCTACACTTGACGCAACTTAGAATTTCTGGTTGCTCGCATTTTTGTAAGATGAGCATGACAACTTTTTACATTTAAGTTAGAACTAGGAGCTTTCATGACAGACCAACCTTCCGCCGCCACCCCCATTAATGCCGCTGCTATACCGATGAATAGGCAGCCATTAGCATCGACGACTCCCATCAATACTTCTGGTAATATTCCTCCAAAGGCAGTCGGTGGTTCCGGGAAAACTATTCTCAGTGTTGATTTAGGCAGAACTTCCACAAAGACTTGTGTCAGTCGCGAACCTGGTAGCGTTGTGTTTGTACCTGCCAACGTGAAGCAGATGTCCATAGAACAGGTACGCGGTGGCGTTTTTGAAGCCCGGGCTACCGACCCTTTAATGGATTTGTGGCTGGAATATCAAGGTAATGGATATGCTGTAGGTCAACTAGCGGCAGATTTTGGAGCGAATTTAGGAGTAGGACAATCCAAGGTAGAGGCTGCACTGATTAAGGTGCTAGCATGTGCCGGCTATTTCAAACTTAAAGACGAAATTTCAGTTGTACTAGGTCTGCCTTTTCTTTCTTTAGAGCAATTTGAGAAAGAAAAAGCGCAGTTAATCAGCCAAGTAGGTGGCCCTCATGTGTTAAACTTCCGGGGTGAATCTGTGTCGCTGAACGTAAATAAGGTTTGGGTGATGCCAGAAGGCTACGGCAGCTTGCTGTGGTGTGAAGCTCAACCAAAGAAAAGCCCCGGTAGCCCTGATTTTACAAAAATATCGGTGGCGATCGTTGATATCGGACATCAAACTGTCGATCTTTTGATGGTAGATAACTTCCGCTTTGCCAGAGGTGCTTCTAAGAGCGAAGACTTCGGGATGAATAAGTTTTATGAACTAGTAGCTGCTGAAATTGAGGGAGCAGATAGTCAATCTCTGGCGCTAATTTCAGCTGTTAACAAGCCCAAAGGCGAACGCTTTTACCGTCCCAAAGGCGCTAGCAAGCCTGCCAACCTAGATGATTTTCTGCCGAATCTCATAGAGATGTTTTCGCGGGAAATTTGCAGCCGTGTGCTAGCCTGGTTGCCAGAACGTGTTACTGATGTGATTCTGACTGGCGGAGGCGGTGAGTTTTTCTGGGAAGACGTTCAACGTTTGCTCAAGGAAGCAAAGATTAATGCTCATTTATCTGCACCTTCCCGGCAGGCGAATGCTTTAGGGCAGTATATTTATGGAGAGGCGCAATTGTCTGCCGTTCGCGCTGCTAGGGCTTAAAACTAATGTTCCAATGGTCAAAAAAGGTAGTTAAATCCGTTACGTTCAACCCAGGGCTTGCTGATGAAAGCTTGCTAGCGCAAGTAGAAAGTTATTTGGAGAAACAACCCGAAAAAACTTTCAGTGACTTATGCAAAGAAGCCCTGTGGCAATCCTTATGTGTACCGGAATCTGTACGACCTGCTCCAAAAACAGCAGCTACAACACCGATTGAACAACAACCGATTGAACAACAAATCGGTGAGCTGCAACGTCAAGTAGCTGGCCTTGAGGAACGTTTTTTTGCCAAGGGATCTAATCGTTTGGAGGCGTTGGAACACCACGTACTGCAACTTTCTCAACAAGTTGCACAACTGGCACTCATTGTTAATGAGCGATCGCTTATTCAGTCTCCAAGTCAAGTAGAAGTAGTAAATAATACTTCTTACACTGTTCCGGCCCCTCCTCAAGAGGTTGACCCTGTAATCAGTCGCCTTAGTCAGTTTCTCGATGATTTTTAAGAAAAAATCAAGTTTTTGAGCGGTTTTTGCTCCTGTCATCAATCCTTAATAGTTGAGACTATTAAGGATTATTAATATTTATTAATATTTTTTAGGAATGCGATCGCGTCTAATCAAGTTATAGAGGACAATTGCTCATTTACCACCAGATAGAAAAATGTTTTATTATATTTCAGGAATTTATTAAGCCCAGCGAAATACCTTTTTCATCAGAAATACAGCTATATTTCCACCTATTACACCGGATATAGTCGATGTACTCAAAACAAATAATCCAGGGAAATTTTGATGAAGACCAATAATTAATTTAAGTATTTCATTTAGATTTTTCCCTTCAATATCGAAGATTACTAAACCTTCGTATCCTGCTATAGCCTCTATTAATAATCTAAAATTTACAATAAAAAAATTCTTTTTTATTGTAATAATTAAAGTAACTATTCCAGCAATAATTCCTGCCAAAAAACACGGTCTAATTATAAATACAAGAATATTTAAGAACTCTACAGTGTCCGGTGGTTCAAACAAAAAGAATATGAAATTCTTCATAAAGATAAAATTTTTAACAGTTGAAACCATTATTGATTATTTTCATCTAAGAGGTTGTTTGAAAAATTTTTTGCTGTGATTTTAGGCACGTTTAGATCCCCCCACTACACTAATCTGAAATGATTGCTGTTATTTTTTGTAACTACTACCCCTTTGACCTGTAGATCCAGAAATTCCCTCACTTTTGTGTTGAAATTGCCGAATACTACTACATGTTAATACTATATGCTTTTTTTACTTTAGATACTGTATAAATGCTAGAATCCTCAGGTAGACAGTTAGGATACCTAGATGGCAGTTGTAGCTAACTCAATCAAGTTTGGTACAGACGGCTGGCGGGGCGTAATTGGAGATGAGTTCACCTTTGAACGCCTAGCTCTAGTCGCGCCAGTCGCGGCAAAAGTACTATATGATACATATTATTCTACGGTGGGTAGCCGGACGATAATTGTCGGTTACGATCGCCGATTTATGGCGGAAGACTTTGCTCGTGCTGTGGCCGATGCTGTCACCGCTGTCGGGTTTGATGTTTTACTCAGTGAAACCTACGCCCCTACCCCAGCTTTTAGTTGGGCAGCAAAACAACTCAATGCCTTAGGCGCACTAGTAATTACAGCCAGTCATAATCCAGGATCATATTTAGGTTTAAAAGTCAAGGGATATTTTGGTGGGTCGGTGTCGCCAGAAATTACGAAAGATATAGAAGCACTGTTGTCCGAAGGAGTAGCACCAGCAGCTACTCCAGGTAAGCAAGAAAGCTTCAATCCTTGGCCGAGTTACACCCAAGCACTAGAACAGAAAGTTGATATTGCCAAAATTAGAGAAGCGATCGCCTCTGGTAAACTGACGGTGTTTGCTGATGTCATGCATGGCGCTGCGGCTGGCGGGTTGGCAAAACTACTAGGGGATAAGGTTAAAGAAATCAACAGCGAACGCGACCCCTTATTTGGTGGTGGTGCGCCGGAACCTTTGCCAAAATACCTTTCCCAGCTATTTGAAGTTATTAAAACTCACCGAGAAACAAATCAATCCAGTTTATCTGTAGGATTGGTATTTGACGGAGATTGCGATCGCATTGCCGCTGTAGATGGGGAAGCCAACTTCTTGAGTTCTCAAGTATTGATTCCGATATTAATCGACCACTTAACCCTACGGCGAGGCTTTCAGGGCGAAATAGTCAAAACTGTTAGTGGTTCCGACTTAATACCCCTTGTGGCAGCACTACATAACTTGTCAGTATTTGAAACACCAGTTGGTTATAAATACATCGCTGACAGAATGTTAGCAGCAGAAGTTTTATTGGGTGGCGAAGAGTCAGGAGGAATTGGCTATGGTAGCCATATTCCCGAACGCGATGCACTGCTATCAGCATTGTACGTTCTAGAAGCGATTGTAGAATCTGGTTTAGATTTAGGCGAATATTATCGCCACTTACAGCAACAAACAGGATTTAACTCAGCATACGATCGCATTGATCTACCCTTAGCCAGTATGGAAGTGCGATCGCGTCTTTTGCAACAGCTACAAACCGAACCTTTAAAAGAAATCGTCGGCAAACCAGTAATTGATTGTCAAACAATCGACGGCTACAAATACCGCCTTGCCGATAAAAGCTGGTTAATGATTCGCTTTAGCGGAACTGAACCAGTTTTACGCCTTTACTGCGAAGCCCCAACACTCGAACAAGTCCATCAAACCCTTGCTTGGGCGAAACAGTGGGCAGAGTAAAATATTAGTCATTGGTCATTAGTCATTAGTCATTAGTGAATAAATGCCCCATGCCCTATGCCCCATGCCCTATGCCCCATGCCCAAATTATTAGTAGTAGCCACAGGAAATCCAGGTAAATTGCGGGAAATGCAAGCTTACCTGGCAAATTCTGGTTGGGAATTAATCCTCAAACCTGAAGAATTAGAAATTGAAGAGACAGGAGAAACCTTTGCCGCTAACGCCTGTTTGAAAGCATCACAAATTGCCAAAGCCACAGGGAACTGGGCGATAGCAGATGATTCTGGTTTAGAAGTAGACGCTTTGAATGGCGTACCGGGTGTGTATTCAGCACGCTACGCTAAAACCGACTCAGAACGCATTGCGAGATTACTCAAGGAATTAGGTAACGAAGTAAATCGCCAAGCTCAATTTGTGTGTGTAGTGGCGATCGCTAGTCCGGATGGTGCGATCGCATTACAATCTGAAGGTATTTGTCGTGGCGAAATTCTTCATGCACCTCGTGGTGATGGTGGATTTGGTTATGACCCAATTTTTTACGTACCAGACAAGCAATTGACCTTTGCCGAAATGACACCAGAGTTAAAAAGGTCAATTAGCCATCGAGGTAAAGCTTTTACAGCTTTACTTGGGGAACTGGAGAGAATTAAGAGTTAGGAGTTGGGAGTTAGGAGTTGGGAGTTGGGAGTTGGGAGTTAGGAGTTAGGAGTTAGGAGTTAGGAGTTGGGAGTTGGGAGTTGGGAGTTGGGAGTTGGGAGTTGGGAGTTGGGAGTGAAAAGTTGGGAGTTGTAGTTTAAAAATCATGAATGAAGATTTAGCATAATTTGTAACTCTTCACTCCCAACTTTTCACTCCCAACTCTTCACTCCTAACTCTTCACTCCTAACTCTTCACTCCTAACTCTTCACTCCTAACTCCTAACTTTTTTAAACTGCTTCTGTGTTCTTTTCGCCAGTACGAATCCGAATTACTTGCTCAACAGGCGAGATGAAAATTTTACCATCACCAATTTCACCAGTGCGGGCGGCGGCGATGATTTTGTCCACCACCATATCAACTTGATTATCATCAACTACGATTTCCACTTTGAGTTTTTGCAGAAACTCAACGGTGTACTCAGAACCCCGATATCTTTCAGTTTGACCTTTCTGGCGTCCGAACCCCCGGACTTCAGAAACCGTCATCCCAACAATTCCAGCGTTAACTAAGGCAATTTTCACTTCATCAAGCTTAAATGGGCGGATAATAGCTTCTACTTTTTTCATTTCTTTGACTTGTAACTTTTACTAGCTTCGTTTATATATCTAACCAGATCTCTTGTCTGAAACTGTAACTAGTAGCGCCTTTGCTAAAACATATGTAATAATTGCCACTTTTTTCAAATTGTAAATGTTTGGTGTGAGTGCTTTGAAGCCAGAAACAGCCTCAATGAACTTGTGATGTGAGGAAGTTGCTATCAAATAGCATTCTTTGAAATATCTGGTGTTTGTGACCTAAAAATAGATAAATTCTGCTATTGAGTAGATCCGACGAGATGTTTAAAACATTGATGAAAGAGAAATTTGACAATAGCGACAAAGGTTGCTGCTGACTGTGGGAGTGTCAACTAAGGTTTTTGATGTTCAAACAAGGGACGTACAATTAAATATCCAGCAGTAAAGGCAGTAAGCATAATTAACAAGATGGTAATAATTAACCACCAGCCGTTCAGCTCCTTGGCATCTGGCTGGGCAGTAGAATAATAACTTACTTCTTGTTCTTCTATAAAAACTGGTTCTGGTCTGGGGAAATTGATTTCCATCACAGGTGTAGAAAACTCCTGGCGGCTTTTTTGAGAGGGACGCGGACGAGAAATTTGTTGAGGCGGGCGTGCTTGTGTGACTTGCTGCTTGCGGGCAGTTTTAACATTGCCAGAAGTTTGAGAAGCTTTTTGTTCCTTAAACATCCCATAGGAATTTACAAAATGTTGTAAGTGTGAAAAAGACTCAACAACTTTGGCGATTTCTTGGCGTAGTAGTTGATTTTCTTGTGTTAATTGCTGGTTTTTCGTCGTCAGTGCATCTAGCTTTGCTTGAGTTGCTTGCAACTCCATTGACAATTCCCGGTATACAGATAATGGTACAGAGGGAGGATAGGGTTGAGTAGTCCGTGTTGACGAATTCCTGTGAACAGAACCTGTGGTTGTTCGCATGGGGCTTGGTATTAAAAATAAAAGTGATTAGATCGTACAGAGATGCTAACAGAGAAAGTTAGCCCTGAAACTATGCCCAAGAATAATAGAAAAATGACCAGACGGCAAAGATTTTTTATTGGGCATGGGGTATGGGGAAAGGGAAAGGGGTAAGGGGGAAAGGAGAAACATTAAATTTATTCCTTTTCCCTTTTCCCGGTTGGTGAGCTTGTCGAACCATTAACCTTTTCCCCTGCTCCTCATCCCCCTCATCTCCTATTCTCCAATCCCCAGTTCCAACAATGGAAAAAAGTGTCCTACGGGGCCTTGTCCTTCGCCAATATCTAAGGCACAGGTCAGTGCGGTAGTGACATATTCTTTTGCTAGTTGAACTGCTGACCACAAGTTTTTTCCCTTGGCTAAATTAGCGGCGATCGCAGCTGATAAAGTACAACCAGTACCGTGGGTATTTGTTGTCTCTACTTGCTTTGTGGTCAAAATTTCTAATTTTTCTCCATCAAACCAGATATCAACGCCACGCAAATTTCCTTGCATACCTCCACCCTTAACTAAAACAGCCTTTGTCCGCAGAGTTTTGTGAATAATTTCTGCGGCGGCTTGCATATCTTCTAAGGAATATATTTCTAAACCACTCAAAATTTGGGCTTCATGGCGATTGGGCGTGATAATAGCTGCTTTGGGAATAAGTGTATGCCGTAGAGTCTTCACAGCCTCATCATCAATCAATTGTGCCCCTGTACGTGACACCATTACCGGATCGACTACCAGGTTATGAATTTGTAAAGTTTCCACTTGCTGGGCGACAGCAAATATAATTTCTTGATTGAGCAACATTCCCGTTTTGGCAGCTTGTACGCCAATATCTTGAACTACTGCCTGAATTTGGGCTACAACAGCTTCTGCTGGTATAGCGTCAACCCTGTTCACTCCCAGAGTATTTTGTGCTGTGACGCAGGTTATGGCGCTAGTACCGTGGACACAGTGAAAAGCAAAGGTACGTAAGTCAGCTTGAATTCCTGCACCGCCGCCGCTATCAGAACCGGCAATGGTTAAAGCTACAGGTACTCTGGGTTTTTTTTGGGCGTTCATAATTATGAAGATTACTGCTGAGATGTTATGGCAGTTACCAGGTAGGTTAGGACATCAACCGAGCATCAAACATCGATACCAAAAGATTTCCAGCCTATTAAGCTGTCATGGATTTAACTTGCACATCTTTTGATGTTCACTGTTGACGGTTGACAGTTAACCGTCAACACTCAACGAACTTAACAAGCAAAACATTGCAATTTCAAAGCCCAATAGCTTATCTGCTATATTTACTTGGCGATCGATCGCTTCCAATTGATTTTAGCGTCCGGTGCAACTTCACCATAGATAGGGAAACTCCAAAAATAAATTATTTCGGTTAAAGCACCGTTCACAGTTAACACTCAAGGCTTCGACTTCGCTCAGCCTTGACCCTGAGCGAAGTTGTTCGCGTAGCGTCTCCGATAGGAGAAGGGTCAACTGTCTTCTATGAAATCTTTTTTTACTTGGAAGTTCCTAATTCCTTGTGAACCAAATTCATTCCATTGTCAGAAACTTTATCAAATCGTTGTATAGAGCCGTCTTTACTCACATATCTGGCTACAAATGAACGGAAATTATCATGAAGCTTCCATATATTTTTTAGCTTTTGTTGTAAAAAATCTAACTAAAATCTGAGTATTCACTGATATCAATCACTGTTTGTGAAGGTTAGTCTAAACTGAGTTAACAAAATTCGCTTACACAGATTAAAACAGGTTTGACTAAGTTTTTAGATTAGTCGCTTTAAGGGACTTCCAAGTCAAAAAATATTCCATTGCAATTGTTGACGGTTCATAGTTAACAGTCAATGCTTTAACCAGAATAATTTATTTTTTGGAATTCCCTAACTTAAAGGGTCAACCTACTCAAGTTTGAAATAATTCAGCTTTGACCACTGTAACTTTAAGTCCCCAGTTATCAGCCAGGGGTGCGTTTACCCATGCCAAATTGGCAACTTCTGACCTCAGACAACGGATAAAGTTCACAGGATTTAGATAACACATATGAAGACCGTACCAAATTATAGTACCAGCGATGCCTACGGCGGGCTGCGCCCACACAGTAGAGATGCGATTTGATTCGACTCTTAGGCGATCAAGCAGATAAATGCACTAATCGTCCGATTTTCCTCAACAACAGCTTGACGATTGACAGTATTTATATCCTTGGCTCAACCATCAGTGGTTGAGAAGAGAAAAAATTTCCAATTTGACAACAGCATTTTTACAACCGATGCAATTTGAAGTTGCCATCGGACAACTATCGCTGTTGCAAAAAGCCTCAAAAGACTATCGATTCAGATAACTACATAGCAATGAACTGAGTTGCTAAGAGTTTCATACCAATTTACTTACACATTCTTGGACTACAACTATGGCTGGCAACATATACTACGTTTCTGGAACAGGTAACGATAAGAATGATGGTTTGAAAGAAGGAGCAGCGTTTCGTACTCTGCAAAAAGCCGCAGACGTAGTGAAAGCAGGCGATACGGTGTACGTTATGAACGGTACTTACGAACAAAGTAAATACCCTAACACCCCGGTTCTAAATATTAGTCAAAAACACGGTACTGAAGACGCACCAATTACATTCAAAGCCTTACCCGGCCACAATCCTGTAATCAAATCAACTAATTTCCAAGCCATCAATATTGCAGGTTCATCCTACATCGTGATTGAGGGTCTCACGATGGTTGGTGCCAACGACCAAATTACATTAGAGTATGCAAAGTCTCAACAAAATAATTTAAACAATCCACTCACTAATGGAGCGGGAATTTACATTCAACCAGATAAATCAAATAATAGTTCTCACCACATTACAATTCGTGGCAATACTATTACTAAATTTCCTGCTGGTGGAATTTCAACTAAAGAAGCTGACTATATCATCATTGAAAACAATACTGTTTCTGAAACATGCTGGTATAGTCCTTGGGGGTCAAATGCTATTACCACTCTCAATAATCGAAATCTAGACAATAACACCACAGATTACAAAATTATTATCCGTAATAATGTAAGTTTCAATAATTACACTTATATTCCTTGGTGGGAAGCGGGAAGAATTACTGAAGGACATGGCATCATGATTGATGCTGCCAACAGTCTAGGTTTAGATAATCAGCCATACAAAGGTAAAATTTTAATTGCCAACAACATTTCTTATAATAATGGTGGCGCTGGTATCCAAGTATTTAAAAGTTCCAATGTTGATGTAGTAAACAACACAACTTATCAGAATTCACAACATCCTGAATTGAAAGCCTCCGGTGAAATTTTAATTAGTGGTGCATCAGATAATGTGAATGTTGTAAACAACATTATGTATGCGGGGAATAATGGTAATTCATATGTTGTTGGTGGCTCAGCTACAAATATCAAAGCTGACTACAATTTGATTTATAACACTAGCAATTACAACAAAAAAGGAACTAATTTTATTCTGGGTAAAGATCCTGGATTTGTGAATGCTGCGGCTCGTAATTTTGCACTCAAATCTGGAAGTGCTGCTATTGATGCTGGTTCCAATGCCTTCAATAATGTAACTGGTAGAACTCCTCACGATGGGGATGGCAATGGCACGGCAGTAGTTGATATTGGTGCCTATGAAGCCCCAAATATTAAAAGCCCCACTCCAGAAATCCAAGTTCTTAACGGCACAGTTGATATTGCAGATGGGACTACAACAGCCATCAACTTTGGTGATGCCATTGCTGGTAACACTCTCACCAAAACCTTTACCATTAAAAACACTGGTACTGCTGCACTAAATCTAAGTAACCTCAAACTACCAAATGGCTTTAGTTTAGTGGGAACTTTACCCACTAGTGTGGCTGCCAATGCTTCCACCACCATCACTGTGGCACTCAACACCACCACACCTGGGACTTATGGTGGCACTTTGATTCTTAGCAACAACGATATTGACGAAGGCACATTTGACTTTGCCATCAGTGGCACAGTTAAACCTGTTCCTACTCCAGAAATCCAAGTTCTTAACGGCACAGTTGATATTGCAGATGGAACTACAACAGCCATCAACTTTGGTGATGCCATTGCTGGTAACACTCTCACCAAAACCTTTACCATTAAAAACACTGGTACTGCTGCACTAAATCTAAGTAACCTCAAACTACCAAATGGCTTTAGTTTAGTGGGAACTTTACCCACTAGTGTGGCTGCCAATGCTTCCACCACCATCACTGTGGCACTCAACACCACCACACCTGGGACTTATGGTGGCACTTTGATTCTTAGCAACAACGATATTGACGAAGGCACATTTGACTTTGCCATCAGTGGCACAGTTAAACCTGTTCCCACTCCAGAAATCCAAGTTCT
>NZ_JACKZU010000289.1:0-10512 GCF_014222165.1 Nostoc sp. 2RC | reverse complement strand
GGGGAAAGGGGAAGGGGAAAGGTTTCAAATACATCCAAATCCCCTTAACCCTTAACTTTTTCCCAGACTACAAAGGAAGTTTATACTGCTTGTCCGAACCGTATTGGGGACACGGGGAAATTTTTAGTCTTTGCTTTATTTGTAGTTGGTTATTCTCGTAGAAGAATTTTCAAGTTGAGAAGATAAGTGTTTTGGTTAACAACACAAGTGTTTTGGTCAACAACACAAGTACTTTGGTTAACAACACAAGTATTTTGGTTAACAACACAAGTGCTTTGGTCAACAACACAAGTACTTTGGTTAACAACACAAGTATTTTGGTCAACAACACAAGTGTTTTGGTTCACAACACAAGTATTTTGGTTAACAACACAAGTGTTTTGGTTCACAATACCAAATTAATCGGATAATGCGATCGCTATTTCTCTTCCTCTGTGTCCTCTGCGCCTCGGCGGTTCGTCATTCTTAATACACCCCATCAACCCTAAACTTTAGACTAGACTTTAAATACCAGTAATTATACGAATCCAAGCGAATGAAAAAGCGCTTAGGGATTTCCAACAAATAAATTATCCAATCTTGTTAGGGTGGGCATCTTGCCCGCCTTTGGTTACGGGCCGGCGAGAGGCCAACACTACAAGAAATTAGAGTTAAAAGCTTTAAAATTGTTAGGTTTGAACATCATCAATCGAGTTGCAAACTCGATTTTTCTACTTCCAATGCCAAAAGATGGGCATCTTTCCTTGAACAATCACCAATACTACCTCAAAGCTGGTTCTGAGAATGCTAACTGCACAACAGAGGGCTATGTCCCGCTTGCTAGAGTGTGAGTCGTTCACGTAAAATATAGTGCCATTGTTCCGGCAGTTCTCATGATATCATCTGCGTCGTTCGACACGTTAGAGTCTTTACAGGCGGATATCGCTGAATTAATCGTTCGTCTACCGACATTAAAAAATCGGCAATTTATTCAGCAAGCACTTGCTACTATTGTTCGCCTTGCTGATACTGAAATTGAGCGCCTTGATTGGAAAATCTTGTCGGCTGCGCTGGCAGATATGGAGCGAGGTTTCCAGCTGTTTTATGATTACCGACATGTTCGTAAAGTCACCATTTTTGGTTCTGCTCGTCTCGCAACAGATACACCAGAATACCAAATGGCGCTGGAGTTTGCTCGCTGTGTAACTAAATTAGGATTTATGGTGATGACCGGCGGCGGCGGCGGAATCATGCAGGCGGGTCACGAAGGTGCAGGACGAGAAAATTCTTTTGGCTTGAATATTCAGTTACCCTTTGAACAGGAAGCCAACCCATTTATAGATGGCGATCCTAAGCTAATTCACTTTAAATATTTCTTTACCCGCAAGCTGTTTCTTTTGAAAGAAAGTGATGCTGTGGCTTTGTTTGCTGGGGGCTTTGGTACCCAAGATGAAGCTTTTGAATGTATGACATTAAGCCAAACTGGTAAATTTGGCCCTGTACCTTTGGTTTTAATAGACCATCCCGGTGGTGATTACTGGCGCTCTTGGAGCGAATATATTGATAAGCAATTAGTTAATAAAGGTCTTGTCAGTCCTGACGATCCCAGCCTTTACACAGTGACAGACAACTTGGATGTGGCTTGCGATGCCATCACCCGTTTTTACCAGGTTTACCATTCTAGCCGCTACGTTGGCGATCGATTAGTCATTCGTCTCAAAACAGATTTATCAGATGCCCAAGTCGAGCAACTGAATACTGAATTTAATGACATTATTATCCAAGGAAGAATTGAAAAAAGTCAAGCTTTACCCCAAGAAGCTCAAGATGAAACTGTTGAATTACCCCGATTGATTTTGTACTTTAATCAACGAGATTTAGGGCGCTTGTACCAGATGATTGCAATAATTAATCAGATGGGTACTCCTTCACCGGAAGATGCAGCACATCCAGAAAGGAAGTAGAATTTATGGGTGGATTTTTCCACCCGCATCACCCAATATTTTTAACGCCGTAAAAATAAATAAAAAGGTTCAGGATTAAACAATCAAAAGTAAATCTGAATTCTGTTAATGCAGCGGGGCATAGCCCGTTCTGAATTCTGACTCCTATTTTATAATCTTACTTCTATATTTGTTTTATTTTATCAAAATTTTCGTGATTTATTTAGTAGTTTCAATCTATTTTGACTTTAATATAATATTATAAAAACAAAATTTAAAATTAAGTATTATATCATTGAATTATTTATGATTTGTGGCTGAATAAATGATTTTAATTTGACCGCTAAATCCTTTGTAAAAAAATAACGAATTGGTGATTTTATAGCTAATACCAATTCTGTATGAAGATGCGCCAAACTATATGAAAAACAAACCGCAAAGGGCGCATTCGCACAGCGTCTCGTCAGAGAAGGACACAAAAAAAGAAAGAAAATTTGGCGCACGCTCACAAAGAAATGGTATAAGTTATCCCCATTGAAAATATGAATTTACATATCTAATGAAAAGTTGAATCAGAGGGCAGACGATCGCTAAAAATTCCCAATCATGCCCACAGCTTTTTAATTGGTGCAGCTTGTTCTCATTAATGGCGATCGCAATTCAAAGAACTAGAAAAAAATCACTGTGAAAATTAATCTAAAAAATGATTCAATATGGCAATCCAATTTGCTCTATCTACTTTATACTGGCTTTCAAGAGACGTGACTCTTGTAGTTCGTCTTTTTTTGGTAAAAAGTGTAACGAAAATCAAGTAATTAAACTTACTTCCCCATGAAAAAAACACTAGTTATGATGACTCAATCCCGAACGCGATAAAAAAACGTGTATATTAGCACAGTAAATAATACATTAACATCCTAAAACCGACATAGAGGAATAAAATATGCTGGAAATACTGGGTTCTGGTTTGGTGTCACTTTGGCTAGAAATGGCTGGGGTACACATCAAGCCTCTAGATGCCTTAGATGCATTGGCTTGGCAAAGTAGCCCCGGCTTAGTTCTCGCCCCCGATCCAAATCCAGCTGGGGCAACTACAGTACAGGCATATCTCAAGGAATTAATCACAGCCAAGGTGGTAGGACAAAATCTGGCTGAAAGTCAGGGCATTTGGATGCAGTCAGGGCCGATGCTCATGGCAAATCATCAAGGCACAACACCTCTACCAGCAGCTTCTTTAACTAAAATTGCCACTTCATTAGTTTCTTTGAAAACCTGGGGGCCAGACCACCAATTTGATACTTTGGTAAGTGTCACTGGGCCAATGGTAAATGGCGTTGTGCAAGGCGATTTGGTAATTACTGGTGGCGGCGATCCGATGTTTGTTTGGGAAGAAGCCATCGCCCTTGGTAATACTCTCAATAAAATGGGTATCAAGCAAGTAAAAGGAAATTTGGTCATTACTGGCAATTTCGCCATGAATTTCCAACGTCAGCCGATGCTGGCGGGTTTAATACTCAAGCAAACACTCAATTCTGCCACTTGGGGTCGCCCCGCTAATTACATATATTCCATCATGCCCAAGGGAACGCCCAAGCCGAAAGTCGTAATTGCCGGTGCTGTGAAATTTGAAGCACAACCAAACCCCCGACAAACTTTGTTGGTGCGTCATCGTTCGTTACCTCTAAAGCAATTGATTAAGGAAATGAACGTTTATAGCAACAATGAAATGGCAGAGATGCTGGCAGAGTCAGTGGGAGGAGCTGCTGTGGTACAATCAACTGCTGCTTATCTTGCCAGAGTACCGCAATCGGAAATTCAGTTAATCAATGGTTCTGGACTGGGGACAGAAAATCGCATTTCCCCAAGAGCTGTTTGTTCTATGCTCATGGCCATTCAACAGCAAGCAAGCACCCATCAACTAAATCTCGCTGACTTATTTCCCATGTCTGGATTCGATCGCCGGGGCACACTCCACTCTAGACACCTCCCCTCTGCTACTGTAATTAAAACAGGCACTCTCCGCGATGTCAGCGCTTTAGCCGGAGTCATGCCCACCCGCGATCGCGGTTTGGTTTGGTTTGCCATCATCAACCGTGGTACAAATGTCTGGAGTTTACGTACTGAACAAGACCAACTTTTGCAACGTGTTGTCCAACAATTACAAGTACCTGCAAGCGTTCCCGCGGCCCTCACTCCCCACTCAGCCATCAACTCTTTACCCCAGCTAGGTGCAGCCACTCGCAACGAAATTTTATTCCCCAGTTAGTTTATTTTTAATTGAGCCACCATTTCAGAGAAGATTGTTAATTGTTGACGGTTGACTGTTCGCTGTGAACCGTCAACCCCAAAACCGGAATCATTTCTTTTTTGCAGTTCGTGAGAGCAGATTCCTGGGTAAAAACCAATACGCTTGGGTTAAGAAAGATCCTCTGTGAAGGTAAGGGAACAGGGAACGGGAAACAGGGGAAAGAAAAAACAGGCTTATCTAAGCTGTATTGGGGTAAAAACCGAACTTGTAAAGTGTAAATCCCCATAATAGCTTTTGGGGTAAATTTTCCATTAATTTGATTAAAGAACTCCAAAAATAAACAACAACTAAAAGTAGTTGATTGTTGACCGTTAACTGTGAACCGTCAACGGTCAACAATAGCAATAAATTTGTAAAAATAATTGTAAATAGATTTTTTACGACTAAGTAACAATTGAGCCTCTAAGTTTAGGTTGTGATTATGCGATTTCCCAAATTACCCAGGTCTATGCGTCAATTCGGCACTCATGTATTAGCGATCGCGCTAGGAGTTGTACTCACAATCAGCACATTACAGGTGTTGCCCTCCCAAGCCGAACCTGCCCCCATTGCTCCCAGTGTGGATAGTCCAGAAATCATTGCCCAACGACAATCACCAGCAACTTCCGCCATTGGTAGCAATAGCTTTGTTACCGCAGCAGTTAATCGTGTGGGCACAGCAGTAGTCCGTATTGATACTGAACGTACAATTACTCGCCGCATCGATCCATTTTTACAAGACCCTTTTTTCCGGCGCTTTTTTGGCGATGGTTTACCCCAACAAATGCCTTCTGAACAGTTGCGGGGTTTGGGTTCGGGTTTCATTATTGACAAGAGTGGATTAGTTTTGACTAATGCTCACGTGGTGGATAAAGCTGATAAGGTAACAGTCCGGCTCAAAGATGGCCGCACCTTTGAGGGCAAAGTCCAAGGAATTGATGAAGTTACAGATTTGGCTGTAGTCAAGATTAACGCAGGTAACAATTTACCGGTAGCGCCCCTTGGTTCTTCGAGTAACGTACAAGTGGGAGACTGGGCGATCGCAGTTGGCAATCCTTTGGGATTTGATAACACTGTTACTTTGGGAATTGTCAGCACCCTCAAACGTTCCAGCGCCCAAGTGGGTATTAGTGACAAGCGTTTAGACTTTATTCAAACAGACGCCGCTATTAACCCCGGTAACTCTGGCGGGCCGTTGTTAAATGAACGAGGTGAAGTAATTGGTATCAACACCGCCATTCGTCCTGATGCAATGGGTATTGGCTTTGCTATTCCCATTGATAAAGCCAAAGCCATAGCCTCTGCACTGCAAAGAGATGGCAAAGTTGCTCATCCCTATTTAGGCGTGCAAATGGTCACCTTGACACCCGAACTTGCCAAGCAAAATAACAACGATCCCAATTCTCCCATTCAGATACCAGAAATTAATGGTGTTTTTGTTATGCAAGTTGTTCCCAACTCTCCAGCCGCATCTGCGGGTATTCGACGGGGGGATATAATTGTTCAAGTCGATGGAAAACCAATTACCAGCGCTGAACAATTGCAGAATCTTGTGGAAGACAGTCGCCTTGGTCAAGTATTACAAGTCAAGGTGCAACGGGGTAATCAGACACAGCAAATTTCAATCCGCACAGGTGAATTGCAAAACGCTTCTTAATTGCAACATAGCCGATTGATTATCGTAGGGGCGCACAGCTGTGCGCCCTTACAGCATTTTTGTTGTATCAAATTTAAGTTAGAAAAATTATGTTTATTTTACAAGAGGCGATCGCTTGTCCTCTTTGCCATCAATCTTTAGCCGCCACACCACAGCACTGTGATACTTGCCAAAATTACTTCCAAAAGGAACTCCAAAAAACTCCTTCATCGTTGATGGATTTAACCCCAGAAGCCGCACACCAACAGATAAAAGACAATGCCATTCAACCAAAACCTTTACGCACAGAATTATTCCGTTCTCCTATAATTTCTTTTTTTTATGAACACGTCCTACCACCAATTTGGGCAGCAGGACTGCGTAACCCTGGTGGTATTGATGTAGAGTTCGCCCAATGTACACAATTCTTTGGTGAAAACCCTGGAATCGTAGCAGATATTAGTTGCGGCACGGGTATTATGGCGCGACGCCTAGCACTGACAGGGAAGTGCAAACAAATCCTCGCTGTAGATTATTCGGAAGCAATGCTGTCACAGTTACAACAACAAATGAAATTAGATGGCATTTCATCCTCTGAAATCATAGTCATTCGTGGCGATGTTGAAGCACTACCTTTAGCATCAGATTCCATAGATGCAATTTACGCTGGAGCCGCAATGCATTGCTGGCCTAATGCTGAAGAAGGAATTCACAACATTTACCAAGTGTTGCGTAGTG
Source organism: Nostoc sp. 2RC (assembly GCF_014222165.1). Classification (NCBI taxonomy): domain Bacteria; kingdom Bacillati; phylum Cyanobacteriota; class Cyanophyceae; order Nostocales; family Nostocaceae; genus Nostoc; species Nostoc sp. 2RC. The sequence goes on along the minus strand of NZ_JACKZU010000289.1, from coordinate 3,929 downwards.
GTGGCAAATTGTTTGCGACTACTTTTCTCAAGCCATTTCCTAGCATTGTTTTTCGATTCTTTTCTGTAGACGAACTACGACATATTTTACTGAGGGCAGGCTTTAATTCCGAATACGTGCAGATAGAAGCTCGCGGACTTTATGCAATCATCCGATGTATTAAGTAATTCCTTATTATTTGTCCTTTTTGGCATCAGGAATTTGAGTTATTAAATATGAGAGCCATGTTTAAGGACAAGCCGCTCCACGTCTAGGCAATTATAATACTTATAGAAAATAGCAGAAATCAAGTGCGTTAGCGCAACCCAACTCAGGTATCGCCTAACTTTATTCTTTTTACTCTTCTTTAGAAACATCTGCTAATTCTAGCTGTAATTGTTGTACTTGCTCTACTGTTAATCCTGTAATTCGTGCTACTGTTTCCACTGATAAACCCTCACGTAACGAATTAAGTACTACTGTTTTTAATGTCTTTTGAGTAGCTTTTCTTTCCCAGCTTGTGATAATTTCCATATATTCCTCCTTTGCTTCTAATCCCATTGTACTGATTACTGCTTTAAAGGTTTGTTCTTCCAGTTCATTTAAATTTAAATAAGTATCAACAAACCCAGAAATCAATTGCATTCGTGCAGGGTCTAATTTTAGAGTAGTTAATAGCCGCAAACATTCTGCTTTTACTTGCGGACGTTCTTGCGGTGAAATATTCATTTTTGCCATTAATGCTGCTGCAACTGGGTTTTGTTGGGTTAAATAATCTCGCCAACTAATTCTGTTTAATTGAATTCCTGCAAATTCAAACTTTAGTACATCTAAATTAGGAAACGTAATGCTGTGTATTTTCGGTTCTGGTCTGAATGGTTCATCAAAAGAAAAAATTACTACAGGATAAATTGGTAAATCGTATTTTTCGTAAAGTCTGGCAAAGTATTTAAACATTCGTTTAGCGAAATCTTGCTGTGTATAAGATTGAGATTCCACATGAATTAAGAAGAAAGTATCTTTTTCTTGATATTTGACTTTTGCAAGTAAATCTATAACTTTTTTATCTCCAGCAGTCACATCGACAAGTACTTCCTCTGGTAAAAATTGAATGGAGTTTTTATCTATATCGCAGGAAATAGCAGGAAGAAATAGCTCGATGAATTCAGTAAAAAATGTAGAGATTAATTCTTTAAATAAGCGGTCATGATCTATAGTCATAATTTTTTCAATAAGACTTTTAATTATGCTATCATTAGAGGGTAATTGACCGCCGTAGGTATTAGTTAAATAAACTATAGGAATCCTATTTGATTTTTGAACAAAATTCCGTACACTTTACTCTTTTATAACCCTGTTGCCTATTCCCTATTGCCTCTTGCCTGCCTATACAGATCAGTTCATTAATCAAATCGGACTGCTATATCTTAGTGGACAAAATCCATTCCCAAACAGTAAATGCTATTTTCGTGAAATAAATCTTTGACACGAACAATTAGAGACGCGATTTATGGCATCTTGAAAAAACAATTATCTACACCAATCACTACTGTTGATTAACCCTTGCCTTTTTTCAAGACACTCTACCAACAACTTTCAATCATTTACCAACAACCACTACTAGACCTTCATGAGCTAGCGATGCTTCAGGAAAAGCAGATTTGACATAGGCTTGAACTTTGTCTAGAAAATCATCATGGTCATCTGGGTGGTGATGAGAAATCACTAATCGTCTGACGCCACCATCTAGAGCCACATTGACTGCAACTTGCCAAAGTAAATCAGCAGAGTCATGGTCGTGAGATGTTGGCGGAGTGTAGGTAGCATTGGCAATCAACAAGTCAACACCTCGAACAAACTCTAAAATTCGCTCTCGTTCTACTTGGTCTGCATTTTGGTGTAAATCTGTGACATAGGCAACACTATATTCCTGCCAACTCACTCGGTAGCCCATTGAACGCTGAGTTTGATTGATTAATGCAGTTGTAATAATCACATCATCTAGCTTCAGGTCGCTATCTGGAGTGAGATTGTAAAACTGTAATTCCGACTGCATTACCTGTAAAGGGTAAGGAAAGTGCGGTTGGAGCATCTGGTCGCACAGACATTGTTTAATTGAGGCACTATTTGAGGCAGCTGTGCCGTAAATATGAAAGCAATTTTCAGGAATAAATGCGGGAGCAAAAAAGGGAAAACCTTGAATGCGGTTAGATTGGGAATTGGTAAAAAATAAATGGGCTTCTAGTGGTTCTTGTACTTCTTGCCAAGTTTTACCAAGTATCCGTAAGCCAGTACCGCCATCAAAAATCAAGCGTTTTCCGGCTACATGCATTTCTACACAAGCAGTATTACCACCATAACGACTGGTGTTTTCGCTGGGAGTGGGAATCAAACCCCTGACACCCCAGAACTTTACTAGAAACTGACCTGCTGGACTATTGAGCAAGCTAGTTGATTTTTGAGGTATGTAACTCTCGGAACCCGACAACTCAAAATTAGACATTTTTTTTGAAATTAGACCTTACTGAGCAGGTCATCATAGCGCCGCACTTCTAAGAGCCTGTTGTTTTCGTCCACAATGACTACTGTAGGTGAGTAGCTTTTTAACTCCTCTGGAGTGAACTGCCCGTAAGTCATTATAATCAAGCGATCGCCAATAATGCCTAGACGTGCCGCAGCCCCATTTAACTCAATGATTCCTGAATTGGCTGGAGCCGGGATTGCATAAGTAATAAAGCGCTCGCCATTGGCATTATTCACCACTTGCACTTGCTCATAGGGTAAGATGCCAGCTTTTTCTAGTAGGATGCGATCGATACTGATACTACCCACATAGTTAATATTCGCCCCAGTAAGGGTGCAGTTATGAATTTTTGCCAAAAGGAGAGTGCGCTGCATTTTGATTTGGGGTTAGTGGCAGTTTTGCGATCTGTAACAAGAGAAAGTTATCAAAGGTGAGAAGTTTGGAGTGAGAAGTTTGGAGTGAGGAGTTAGGAGTGAGGAGTTTGGAGTGAGAAGTTTGGAGTGAGGAGTGAGGAGTGAGGAGTGAGGAATAAAAATTCATAACTCTTAACTCTTAACTCCTAACTGTTAACTCTTAACTCCTAACTGTTAACTCCTAACTCCTAACTCCTAACTCTCAACTCCTAACTCTCAACTCCTAACTCCTAACTCCTAACTCTTAACTCTTCTATTATGCTTTATAAGCTTTGACGGATTTTTCGACTAAAGCAGCAACCTTATCTACATCTTGCCAACCGAGAATTTCAGTTACCTTTTTTTCCAAATTTTTATAACTACGGAAAAATTCAGCAATTTCATCCAAACGGTGTGGTGCTACGTCTTTCAGGGATTTTACGTTAGCGTAGCGTGGGTCTTTGTCTGGAACACAAAGAATTTTTTCGTCGCGATCGCCTCCGTCAACCATCTCCAAAAAGCCAATTGGCCGTGCAGCAATAATACAGCCTGGAAAGGTTGGTTCATCAACGATCACCATCCCATCTAAAGGATCGCCATCATCAGCCAAAGTATTTGGTACAAAGCCGTAGTCATAGGGATATTTCACCGACGAATAAAGTACTCGGTCTAGAGCAAAAGCTTCTAGTTCCTTGTCATATTCGTATTTATTTTTACTCCCACCAACAATTTCAATCAGAACGTTGATTAGGCCTGGTTTTGGTTGAGCAGGAATACGAGATAAGTCCACAAAAAACTCCTCTGATAACCGTAGATTATGGGGGCACTCAGCTTCACTCCCCGTGTAGAATTTTAGGGCAATATGGATCTCTTCCCAATAGATGGCAGTGTTGACTGTTGACTGATGACTGTTGAGTTAGGAGTTAGGAGTTGAGAATTATTCTCCTTGTCTCCCTTATCTCCCCATCTCCCCATCTCCCATACTTCTCTGCGAGAGGCTGCGCCAACGGCTCCGCTCAGTACAAGTCTCCCCA
>NZ_JACKZU010000288.1:0-10515 GCF_014222165.1 Nostoc sp. 2RC | reverse complement strand
CCCCTTTCCCTTTTCCCCTTTCCCTTTTCCCGACTTCTCTTAGAAGTCTATTAGTTATTGGGTATAGGGCATTGGGCATTGGACATTGGGCATTTGCTAATATCTGATGACTGATGTTTAATATTCAATAAAATAACAGTTCCAATACTTTCGGTTAAATGGGAAAGGTTGAAATTCATCTTTTATCCATTTCCCAAAACACCAAAAAAGTTTTTGGTATAATTACCGAACTACAGCTTTGTCTAAACCCGTAATCGACGTTCGCTTAATTGCACGTGAGGAACTTCAGCAACTTCTGGCGTTGTATCAACATCTCAATCCTGTTGATGCACCTCTACCTGCTGACGACGTGTTAGAGTCTATCTGGAATAAAATTCTGAGCGATAGCCATTTGTATTACATAGTTGCCGACATTGGTGGTGAGTTAGTCGCTACGTGTAACTTAACCATTATTCCCAACTTGACACGCGGCGCACGTCCATACGGCATTATTGAAAATGTTGTCACCCACTCCAATTATCGCCGACAGGGATTTGCTACGCGGGTGCTGCATTATGCTTTGGATTTGGCATGGCAGCAAAAGTGTTACAAAGTAATGCTTCTAACTAGCTCAAAAAGCGAAGATACATTGCGCTTCTATGAACGCGCAGGATTCCAGCGTGGAATCAAAACCGGGTTCATAGCCCGACCTTCAAAAGAAGTGTGACCATAACTCATAAGCCACCTTTGCATCTAAGACAGCAAATTTTTTTGTGTTGGCTGTTGATGGTTGGCTGTAAATTATTTATTTATATTTTTTTGTTGTAGAAAATTAACTATTTAGTCTACTATCTTTTTTGGGGAAGGTAGCAAGTTATATATTGGGCAGGTGCGATGAGAATCTTGCTAATCGAAGATGAGGAAGTTTTAGCAAGTGTCTTGTTGAAGTCTCTGACTAAACAACACTATATTGTCGATGTGGCGCAAGACGGGCAAATGGGGTGGGAATACACCCAAAATGCCAATTACGATCTGCTGCTCATAGATGTAGGATTGCCGAAACTGGACGGAATTACATTGTGTCAGCGATTACGTTCCGGTGGATGTTTTACTCCAATTTTGTTAATGACAGCCAAAGATGGTACTAGAGAACGAATTCAGGGACTTGATGCAGGTGCAGACGATTATCTCATCAAGCCTTTGGATTTGGGGGAACTGCAAGCCAGGATACGGGCGCTGTTGCGTCGGAGCGATCGCCCCATTACCCCGATACTAGAAGTAGGCGGATTACAACTAGATCCTAGTAGTTGCGAAGTCACATATCACAACAAACTCATAGAATTAACCGCCAAAGAATACAGTTTACTGGAGTTATTTCTGAGGAATCCTTCGCGTGTTTTTAGTCGTGGAGATATTATTGAGCATTTGTGGACTTTTGACGACCCACCCCAAGAGGAAACCGTAAAATCACACATCAAATACTTACGACAAAAGTTAAAAGCAGCCGGAGCAGTAGATTGGATTGAAAACGTTTATGGTTTGGGATATCGCTTGAAAGTCGGGGGAACAGGGAACAAGGAACTCTTAACAGAAACTAAGGAGCAGAAATCGCAAGTTGCAAGTCCTCAAGTTGAGGAGCAGTTTCAGCAAGCAATGGGTGGTTTGTGGAAACAATATGAAGGGTTGATGATGCAACGGTTGGCGGTACTGGAAGAATTAGCAGCCGCACTTACTCACAAATCAATGCCCAATGCCCAGTTATACAAATCCGCAGAACGAGAGGCGCATAAATTAGCTGGTGTTTTGGGGATGTTTGAACAAGACAATGGCACTCAAATAGCGCGGGAAATTGAACAAATTTTAGGAAAAGATGGCAATTTGTCTTCAAGTGAAAAGCGGCAATTGCTCTCACTAATTGAAAATTTGGGCAAAATAATTAATCAAATGGCGCAAAAGGTAGATAATCAAACTACTACGCCCATCGCCCAAGAAATTTGTAATCAACTAATATTAATTGACCCCAATCTCCAACTCGGTTCTCAGTTGCAACAACTCGTTGAATGCATGGGAATGTGTTGGCAACAAATTACAAACTTAGAACATGCAAAAAACTTTTTGCAAACCACATCCCCAGATTTAGTAGTACTAAATGTAGATGAAGTAGGACGGCGTCAAGAAAGTTTAGCACTACTATCAGAATTAGCAACTCGTACTCCACCAGTACCCGTACTGGTGCTGGCTGGGAATGATGATTTAGTGGAACGCGTAACTTTTGCTCAGTCTGGGGCGCGGGGTTTTTTAGCCAAACCTGTAACAGCTGCTCAGGTGTGGAATGTTTCGTCTCAGCTATTACAACGTACTCGCTCTTTACGGATTAATGTATTGGCAGTAGATGACGATCCGTTGATTTTAGCAGCACTGCGCCCTATGTTAGAGCCTTGGGGTATGCGGATGACAGCATTGGACAATCCCCTGCGTTTTTGGGAGATACTGCAATCCACTACACCAGATTTGTTGATTTTAGATGTAGATATGCCCCAAATCAATGGTATTGAGCTTTGCCAAGCAGTTCGTACCGATCCCCAATGGCAAGAATTACCGATTGTGTTTCTCACTGCTCATCGAGAAATCAAAATTGTACAGCAAGTGTTTGCTGTGGGAGGAGATGATTATGTAATTAAACCGGTTGTTGGAGCCGAATTATTAGCACGTATTACCCACCGTTTAGAACGTAGTCGTTTACTTCAATCTCTTTCTACAAAAGATTCTTTAACTGGACTAGCAAATCAATTCCAGTCTCGCCGCAATTTAGAACACCTGATTACTCAAGCCCAGAAAAATCAGCAATCTTTTTGTTTGGCAATTTTGAGTGTGAATGATTTACGTCAAATTAATATTAAATATGGTCACGAACTTGGTAACCAAGTATTACAAAGATGGAGTCGTTTATTTCAATCAGCATTTTGCAGTGGGGAAGTGTTAGGTTATTGGGGTAATGGAGATTTTGTAGTGGGAATTTCTGGATTGACAAAACCAGAAATCAATCATCGTTTGAGTGAAATTTTAAGTACCTTACGCCAGCAAATATTCACAGCTGTGGATGGCGATCGCTTTCAGGTAACATGTAATTTTGCTGTAGTGGAATACCCCAGTGACGGACTCACAATTCAATCTTTATATCAAGTCGCTGCTGGGTGTAACATCGCAGAACGCAGGAGATAGCAGGCAGAACGCAGAAGATTAAAAAAGAGGAAAGTGGGGAAAACTCAGCCATGCTATGTGTAAGTAAGCCAATCCACGCTAAAAAAGCATAATTACACTAGCATAGCTGTTATGGCAATAGCCAACGCGGTTAGGACATTAACAGAAGATAAAACTTAGACACAACAAAACTTTTCACCCAATCACTATCTCCCCAGTCAACAGTGAACACCGATATTATTCACAACTGAAAATAGGATTGCTATATATTTTTACTTTGTTGTGGAGCCTCGATAAATTCGCTCCATTTGTTCTGGAGAAAGTACTGTCATTGGAAACCCTGTATCTGTAGAAATTGGTGGTTTGTGAAAAGATTGAAATGCCTGTTGTTGATTTTTAGTGAAAGGTCTTTCACCATTGCTGGTAAAAGGTGGGCTAGATAACCTCTCATCTATCTGTGATGGAGAAGGCTGATTCAGCAGCAAGACATAAGCGTGCTTTTGTGCGTCGTATGTTAAAACTTCTCCTGTCTCGATTTGATAAATCCAAGCATAAATACTTATTTGTCCTTGGTGGAGTTTGGAGCGAATCACTGGATAAGTGCGTAAATTTTCGATTTGGGTGAGTACATTTTCAGCAATAATTATTTCTAAGAGATCTTCGCCTTCGTAGTTGCTGTAATTATCTTTTACTAATCGTCGCGTTGCCTCTGCATACTTGAGCCAGTCATGTACAAGGGGCATTTCTACCCGTAAGCTGTCTAATTTCATTAAGCCTTTCATCGCACCACAATGCGAGTGACCACAGATAATAATTTGTTGAATATCTAAGGCTTGAATAGCATATTCAATTGTTGCTCCTTCACCGCCATTAGTCGCACCATATGGTGGAATAATGTTGCCTGCATTGCGAATAACAAATAACTCTCCTAATCCAGCTTGTGTAATCAAGTTGGGATCGATGCGCGAATCAGAACAAGTAATAAATAGTACTCTCGGCTTTTGACCGTGAGAAAGTTGTTCAAATAGTTCTTCGTTAGCGGGAAAGTAACTACTTTTAAATTCGCGCAAACCTTTAATTAATTTTTTCATAGATGCACCTAAAACCAGGAGTAATGCTTGAATATTTCACGAAAAAGTTGGTTTTCAATGACTAGCGCCCAGGATTTGCCGATTTGTTACGCTGGAGTCCAGGAGGAATGGGCGTTGTAGCATTGGGAACAATTGAAAAATTAATTTACTTAGCAAAATTAATACAATAGTAGTCTGGCAACCCAAAAATGCGCTTGTGACGGATGTAAAACCTTTGCCCTTTGCCCTTTGCCCTTTGCCCTTTGCCCTTTCCCCTTTAAAGAGCTAAGTCACGAAAGCGAACTACTAGTGCCAGGAATACTGCTCTTTCAAATCCCCGTCCTCAATTCCTCCCAATACCTAGTACTCCTCACTCAAAATTTATTGGGCATTGATTGTAGTATAAAGCAGAAGGGCGATCGCTTAGTTATTCCTAAGTTGTTTTTTCCGCAGAACCTCACCTTACTTATGGCAATTTCAAATAATTTGTTAATGGGATAGGTTCATCTGAGTTGTGCCTGCACGAACCGCGATCGCCCCAACCTCTGCTGATTTTAATACACTGTAGATTACTTTACGTTTTAAATAGCAGCTGCAATTTAGCTTATTGCTGTGGTAATATCTACTCAATACCAATTCGGTTCTGGTGGGGAGCAGCCATCAGAGGTAACGGGGAAAGTCCAGTGTAAATCCGGCGCTGTCCCGCAGCTGTAATGAAGCTTATGCTTTAAAGTCAGAATGCCCGCCGAAAGTCCTACAAACTCCCATCTGCGAGGTACAGGTGAATAATCTCATCAATACTCTTTCTATTAATCAAGATTACTGTCTCATAGTCTCAGACATAGATTACGCGCTACAAATTTCTATGAGATTGTAAAAATTTTTCGCACATATCAATACTTAGGCAGAAGGTTATAGATACAACGCTAAAAACTCAGTTGTATCTTCCTCTAACTTTTGCATATTTACGTTATCCCCACCCATAGCTAACTTTGCGCCTACACTTACCGCAAGTTAGGAGTCTCCCGCTTGCAGTATGCGTGAGGCTAATTCGTCGTATCAATCCCCAAGGCTTGAAAATTAATGAACAAAAAGCAACATACTCTATTTGTCTGTACAACCTGCGCCAGTGTATGGCAAGATGGCAAACCTGTTGGTGAGAGTGGCGGACAGCAATTATTACAACAACTCCAACAACTTGCACAAGATTGGGAATTGCAAAATCAATTCTTCATTCAAGGAGTTGAATGTATGAGTGCTTGCAACCATGCTTGCGTTATCGCCTTACAAGGAGAAGAAAAATTCACCTATCTTTTTGGGAATTTAGCAGTTAATGATAGTGCATCCGCCATACTGCAATGTGCCACTCAATACTACGACAATCCTAATGGTTTACTTCCTTGGTCAGAACGTCCAGCACCTTTAAAAAGAGGTATCTTAGCAAAAATACCACCCCTAAGTAAGTGGGGAAAATTAAACATAGATTGCTGTTAACTGATTATCAGTAGTCCATCAAGTTCCTAGTCAGGACTTTAGTTTTCAACACTCTCAACACTAAGGTAATATCAAGTCCGGCTAAATGCTTGTCATTACGTACCACTTCGTGGAAGCAAGCTACGCGTAGCGTCTCGTAGAGAAGAGAAGGGTACGTAGCGATAGCGAAGTGAAGTAATCCCAGAATCCTTGCGATTGCGTCGTTCCACTTCGTTGCACTCGCAATGACATATCACAAGTAATTTACCGGACATGATATAACTCCAAAAAATCAATTATTGCGCTTGGGGTTGTTGACTGCTGACTGCTGACTGTCAACCGTCAACAGTCTTCTGTGGAATATTTTTTTACTTGGAAGTCCCTAAAGTCCCGACTAGAAATTTGGGAACTAGCTTGTAAATAGCACTCTATCAATCGTAATCATTATCATTTTTTCCTGGCTGAGAGTTTTTTCCGAAAAAGCTCAAATATTTGCTTGCAACCAACTTTTAGTGATACAGGTGACTTAAATACCAATGTGTATCCGTACTGAATTTATTGCCAGATGGGGAACTCAACTTATCGTTTCTAGTTTGGCCATCACTGTAGGGATGTTATGGGAAAATTCCAGCATCATCGCCACAGAAGTTACACCCACATCTGGTGGTTCAGCTAAAACACCAAAAAAGACATTGAATCAATCAATAGGCCAAGCACAAGAAAAAGAACCAGATATTGAACTCACAGTTATTTACAAACTACTCAATGAACCTGTTTATTCACCCTTTCGTCGGGAAGGGACAGTAAAAGATTCCACTCGTCAGGTGTATGTCATCACTACTGAAGAAATGGAAGCGCAGGGTGTAAAAACAGTCAGAGAAGCACTGCGATTTCTCCCTGGTATCTTGGGTGACGGTACGGTTGGGACAGAAGTAAATGCTTTAAGCGGTCAATTTATTCGCGGTTCTAATACTGGTCAAGTATTAATCTTATTGGATGGTAGACCAATTAATAATCTTGGTAGTGGTGGTTTTGACCTTGCAGAATTTACCACTAACAATATTGAAAGAGTCGAAGTGTTACCCGGAGGCGGTTCAACACTTTATGGTTCAGATGCAATCGGAGGGGTAATTAATATTGTTACCCGTCGTCCTACAGAGAAAATCACCACAGAAACCAAAGTCAACATTGGTGCTTATGGACTCAACCAACAAAGTATTCAAAATAGTGGGAAATCTGGTGATATATCTTGGGTAGTTGGTTATAACCGTACCCAAGCACAAAATAATTATCCCTTTGCTATTCCTGAAGCTAACTTTCAAGGAACGAGAACAAATAATGATGTACTCTACAACAATTTTAATGTCAAAGTAGAAGCAAATTTAGGAAAACGTAATACCTTAAGCCTCTCAACTTTATATTTAGGCAAACAACAGGGAGTACCAGGAGGCGTACCCATTCCTTTACCGCAATTTGGACAGGGATTTTTTAACTCTCTCACAGACAATAATCGCAAATACACAGACCAAGTTTTCACGGATTTAACTTGGAATTCTCAATTAGGCAACGGCAATGATTCGTTGTTAACAACTAGGGTTTACGCTGATTTTTTCAACACTCGTTTTGATAACCGTAGCGGGGCAATTACCTCTCAAAACCGCTTTGATACAAAACAGGATTCCTATGGTATTCAACTCACCCATAATTGGAATGTTGGCAAAAATCAGACTTTAGTTTATGGCTTTGATTATCGAAATACCAATGTACGCAACACCACATTTAGTTATAGTACAAATATCAGCAGAGAAAATTATGATGATGCCGTAGGTCAGGGGGCGATTTTTGGTAAATATGAAATTAATTTTTCTCCTAGTTTGAGTGTGAATTTAGGAGTCAGACAAGATTTTAGTAGCTTAGTCAATGGTTCATTTACCTCACCGTCAGTAGGAGCAAAACTAGCGGTTTCCAATACAACTACACTCAGAGCGAATTATATCAAAAATTTTCGCGCTCCCGCGATCGCCAATTTATTTAACAACAATCCTACTAATATTGGCAATCCCGATCTCAAACCAGAAAAAGGTGATAGTTTTGATGTAGGTATTGACCAAAAATTAGGTAATATTGGCTTGTTGAGGCTGACATTTTTTAGTAATAGAATTTCCGATACAATTGCCTTTAAAACCTTAATTCCGCCTGTGAATGGAAATACAGGAACTTGGGAAAATATCGGGTTAGTACAAACTACAGGAATTGAAGCTTCGTTAAACTTACAATTAGCAAGGAATGTCTATGCTTTTGTTAACTACACAGCTAACGATCCGCGTATTTTGGAAAGTGCTAACCCCACAGAAATTGATAAAGAATTACGGTTTGCAGGTGCGGATAAATTAAATTTAGGTGTGTCTTATGAAAATCCCCAAGGTTGGTATTTTGGTGTGTTGATGAATTCTTTAAATGGATATCCCACTAATAATACTAATACAGAGTTTTTACCTGGTTACACTACTTTTGATTTCAAAATGCGTGTACCGATTAGTGATAATTTGATTTTAACTGGTAGCTTAGATAATTTGTTTAACCAGCGTTATCAGTTGTTTCCTGGTTTTCCTGATGGAGGGAGGGTTTTTCAGGTGGGTTTGAGTTCTAGGTTTTAAGAAAAAGAATTGTCTCACACAAAGACGCAAAGGAGATTTAGAAATGAGTGAGTTTAATTGTTGGGTGACACCAGTTAATGAGGTGGTGCGGGAAGATTTAGCGACGGGAGGGTTTGTTGAGTATGAATATTTTGATTGTAAAAGTGATGTTTTAGCATCATTATTATATACTTTATTTGAACAGAATTGGCAGCAGGTTGGTGTTGGTCATATTGTTCAAGGTAGCGTCTTAGAATTGGAATTTCATGCACCACCAAAGCTTTGTATTCTCTATGATGGCTATTTGACGGTGGCGGCTGAAGGTTGGCATTTGCACTTGTGTATTGATACTAATTTTGGCGGCCCTTTGTGTAAGACTCCTGTGGAAGTGAGGAAACAGCGTTTAGTTAGTCGTGCGGCTTTTTATCGGCGATTTAATGCAGAAGAAAGTCCTAGAAGTTGGGGAATTCAGTTTTGGAATGGTGCGAATGAGCAATTGATGACAATTTTATTACCTAACCCTTTAGTGGATGGAGAAAATTTATTACCAGAGGGTAAACCAAATCTAGCAAAATTAGCACTTTATGAAGATTTAAGAGATATTTATGTATTAGGTAAACAACCCATACCCTTTACTAAAAATCCTCTCAAACATTCCTATATTTCCGTTTGTACTTCTACTCGCTGTCTTCCTTCCCGGAAATGGCAACCAACATTTGATGCACTAAAATCAGCTGTAGAAAATACAGGTTTAGACATCGAAGTCAGAACATCTGGCTGTCTAGAAGTCTGTCAACTAGGGCCAGTTGTCTTTTATTCCAATGATAGAACTTGGTACACTCGCGTTAACCCCAATGTTGCAGAAAACATTGTTAACGAACACCTAGTCAAAGGTAACAAAATCACTCCAAACCTCTACCCACCCCAAACCCCTTAATCTCCCCCTAACTCTCTGCGCCTCTGCGTCTATGCGTGAGATAAAATGTTAAAACTCCCACACCAAAAACCAATCATTTTTCTCTGTCAATTATTCCTCATTACCACCCTCATCATCGGCTGTCATAACACCACAATTCACACATCAACTAACACCTGCATTCAAAACTATAACCCCAAGCAAGATTACTTTCCCAACAAAATCAAAATCACTCATGCCACAGGATTGGCGGTAGAATATCATAATAACTACAAAATAGTTACCATTAAAAATCCTTGGCAAAATGCCAAAACCCAGTTTCAATATCTTTTAGTTCAATGCGGAACTCCCACACCCAAAGGATTTAATCAAGCACAGGTAATTACGGTTCCCATTAACTCTATAGTTTCTCTATCAACTACACATTTACCACACCTAGCTAAATTAGGTGTAGTTAACAAGCTAGTTGGAATTAGTAATAGCAGTCAAGTCAATAATCCTGATGTAGTGGAGAGAATTAAAGCCGGAAAAATAATACAAGTAGGCAATAATTCTAATGTAGATATAGAAAAATTATTAGAATTAAATCCCGACTTAGTGACAACCTTTGGTACAGGAAATTCTCAAACTGATAGTTATAGCAAACTCTCAGAGGCGGGTTTGAAAGTAGCGATAAATGCTGAGTATATGGAAGATACGCCATTGGGGAGAAGTGAATGGTTGAAATTTACAGCTTTGTTTTTTAATCAAGAAGCACAAGCAGAAAAAATATTTAATGAAATTGCTAGTAGATATGCACAAATAGCTGAAAAAGCTAAATCTGTCAAAAATCCTCCCACTGTATTTGTTGGTTTTAACTTTAAAGGTACTTGGTTTATGCCTGCTGGTAACAGTTATGTAGCCAAATATTTAGCTGATGCTGGAGGAAACTATCTTTGGAGTGGTGATAAATCTGCTGGTAGTCTTCCACTTTCTTTTGAAGTAGTTTTGGAACGCGCAGCTAACGCTGATTATTGGTTAAATTTTAGCCAATCTTGGCAGAGTTTAAAGGACGTGATAGCTGAAGATAGTCGCTATGGTGATTTTAAAAGTGTGAAAATAGGCAATCTTTATAATAACAACGCGCGTGTGAATGCCAATGGTGGTAATGATTACTGGGAAGGGGGAATTAGTAATCCTGATATTGTTCTTGCTGATTTAATTAAAATTTTACATCCAGAAATATTACCGCATCATCAGC
>NZ_JACKZU010000287.1:0-10521 GCF_014222165.1 Nostoc sp. 2RC | reverse complement strand
GGCATGGGGCATGGGGCATGGAGACAAGGGAGACAAGGGAGATAAGAATAACTCCCCAGTCATCAGTCATCAGTCATCAGTCATCAGTCATTATTCCCAATGCCCAATGCCCCATGCCCCATTCCCAATTCCAAAATTTAAACATTCTTTACATATAAGCTAGGAAAAATTGCCCACTTCAGCTAAAAATAAAAATGAGAGAAGTTGACAAAACTTTAATTTGTTCTTAAAAGAGGGGTTCTAGATATGGATATCGATTTTCGTTTAGCGATCGTTTTAGCTCCAGTTGCTATTGCTGCTGGCTGGGCAGTATTTAATATTGGTGCTGCTGCTTTAAGACAAATTCAAGGCTTTTTGGATAGAGAAGCCTAAATCAGGCTTATATAATATCTTTTCAACCGACTGTTTCTCTTTATTAGAACAGTCGGTTTTATTCATGTTAGGTATGGGAGATTAGGAGTGTTGACTCAATATGGTTCGGGGAAAGGGGAAAGGGGAAAGGTTTTAAATACATCTTTTACCCCATATTCCCTAACTTTTTCCCAGACCACAAGGGAAGTTTATACTGCTTATCCGAACTGTATTGACTGGTGGCTACTGACTGAAGAGTTAAAAATTATTCTCCTTGTCTCCCTTGTCTTCCCATCTCCCCTACCTGTCCATCTCCCCTACCTCCCCATCTCCCTCACCTCCCAATACTTGTCGGTTAAGGGGGAAAGGGAAAGGGGAAAAGGGAAAGAAAAAACCTTTAACCCTTACCCTTTAACCCCTTCGGGGTGACGCTCCTTCGTCGCTAACGCTGACGCTAACGCCAGTCGCTCATGGGGGAAACCCCCAAGACCGCGCTGGCTCACCTTTTCCCCAAACCAAATTCCAGTTTAAAATCCTTAACCGAGCAGTATTGCCTCACCTCCCCACTCCCCTCTCGTGGATATCGATTCTATAATCCAACCTCTTCAACGCTTTGGTGTCCATCTTGGACTCGATCGCATTCTCAATCTGTTGGCAAATCTTGGCAATCCCCATCACCATGTTCCGGTAATTCACGTTGCTGGTACTAATGGTAAAGGTTCAGTTTGCGCTTATCTTTCCTCGGTACTTACTGAGGCTGGTTATCGTACAGGACGTTACACTTCGCCCCATTTAGTTGATTGGACGGAACGTATTTGTCTCAATGAAGAACAAATTTCTTCGGAAGAATTAAACCAATTATTTCAACAAGTACAAGCGGCAATTCCTCTAAATGAACAATCACCCACTCAATTTGAAGTAATCACCGCCGCAGCTTGGTTATATTTTGCCCAAGCTAAAGTCGATGTTGCAGTGGTGGAAGTGGGACTAGGGGGGCGCTTGGATGCTACCAATGTCTGCTTGGAACCTTTGGTGACAATTATCACTTCCATTAGTCGGGAACATTGGCAACAGCTGGGCCCCACCGTCGCTGACATTGCCAGAGAAAAAGCAGGTATTCTGAAACCGGGGCGTCCTATTGTGGTTGGAAAATTGCCACCAGATGCCGAAGAAATGGTGCGATCGCGTGCTTTAGAATTACAATGTCCAATTTTTACACCACAACCCGCCCGCCAAATTGCTACAGGCTGGGCAGAATATGAAACAATTCAAACTTCAAAATTTATTAAATATCCTTTGCCATTAGCAGGACAAATTCAGTTAAATAATTCAGCTTTGGCTTTAACTGCTTTAGAAATTCTCCAACAACAAGGTTGGCACATTTCTCAAACAGCTATAGAGAATGGGATGGCGAAAACTCGATGGCCGGGGCGGATGCAATGGACTAGTTGGAAAAATTATCAATTATTAATTGATGGCGCTCATAACACAGCCGCAGCCGAAGTTCTTCGCCAGTATGTTGATAGTTTAGACGCCGTAAAACATAAACCCGTAACTTGGATAATGGGAATGTTTGCTGATAAAGACCATGCTGATATTTTTGCCGCTTTATTGCGCCCAGGCGATCGCCTTTTTTTAGTCCCAATACCAGTAGAACCCTGGCCTGGTAGAACTTCTGCTAATTTAGACGAACTAGCCAATTTAGCTTACAACCTCTGTCCACAATTAAGCGATCGCCAAATACATCCAGACTTATTCACAGCACTAGAAACCGCAACCTCAACCACCACCAAAGAGGATTTAATCGTTGTCTGTGGTTCCCTTTATTTAGTCGGTGATTTTTTGCAAATGAAGAGTAGGGAGTTAAGAGTTAAGAGTTAGGAGTGAGGAGTTAGGGATTTCCAAGAAATAAATTACTACTACTTGTGGGGTAGGCATCTTGCCTGCCCTTGATTACGAGACTCCACTCCACAATAAATAACTGGATATTTTTTTATTTGGAAGTTTTTAACTCCTAACTCCTAACTCCCCACTCTTCACTCTTCACTCTTCACTCTTCACTCTTCACTCTTCACTCTTCACTCTTCACTCCTAACTCCCCACTGCCCAAATTTACCTTTCATTCCACTGTTGCGCGGCATCTTCCACAGCTTTATCTACTGTTTTTTCGCCTAACATTGCTGCTTGCAAGTTTTCGTAAATTGCTTTTTGCAATTTATTGGAATCCTTCAAAGTAGGAGTTAATATTTCTGCTTGTTGTAGTTGTTGGGCAGTGATAACTCGCGCTTTTTCTATTGTTGAAGCATTAGCTGGAACATCTTTAAAGTAGCTGTCAGATAATGCTTTAACTGTGGAAGGTAGAACATTTGCGGCTTTTGCAAAGGCTAACTGATTTTCGTCATTGGTGACAAATAAAGCAAACTTCACAGCAGCATCTGGTTGTTTGCTGTCACGGGGAATAACTATGTTCATCACTGCGACATTTTTCTTGCCGGTGTCGCCGGTGAGTTGGGGTGCGATTTGTGAAGCTTGAGCAATTTTTGGGGCATTATTAGCGATCGCTTTGAGAAACTCTGGCCCAGAAGCTAGAAAAGCCGTTTCTCCAGATTGGTATAAATCGATCGCCTGCCGATGTCCTTGAGTCAAAACCTCTTTAGGCAGCAAACCTTTTTTATACAAGTCTACCCAATATTGAAACGCAGCTTTCCCTTGTGGCGAATTAAACGCAGCTTTCCCTTGGTCATCTATTAAAGTCACTCCCATCTGCACAAAAGATTCCAGCACTTCTCCTGAATCTTGCGGTACAAATGTCACAAAAAAAGCATATTTCCCAGTCTTATCTTTAATTTGTTGCGCTGCTTGCGCTAATTCTGCGTAGGTTGCAGGTGGTTTATTTATACCTGCCTGTTTTAATAAATCGGTGTTATAAATGGTTAACCGTGTGGTGAGATACCAAGGAATTCCAAAACTCTTACCATTAAGTGTACTCGCTTTCCAGATATTCGGTAGATAGGAGGAACGTACATCGTTTGGAATCTTTGTGTCCAAATCTAACCAAGCATTTCGTCCGGCAAGTTGAGAAGCAAAACCGGGATTTAGATTAACAACATCAGGTGGCGTTTTTCCGGAAACAGCTGTTAAGATTTTGTTCTCCATTGCTGCCCAAGGTACATCAACCCAGTTAACCTTTATACCTTGATTTTGTGATTCAAAATTGGTAATTAGGCTTTTGAAGTAGTCCGTAAATTGGGGTTGCAGTTGCATCGTCCAAAACTCAACAGTTGCTACTCCTGAAGTAGTTTGTTTTGTATTTGTACCACCTGTACCACAACTTACAATCCAGCTAGTTAATAAGCCAAGCAGTACTAAAGCAGTAAGTTGTTTAAATTTTCGCAATTGAATCATCTTCCCAGTATTTTTACGCTTGTTCGTGGTGAAAATCTTATGCAGAATTGACGAGATTATAGGGTAAATCAATTACCAGTAGTAGAGATAACTAGGGAACAGGGAACAGGGAACAGGGAACAGGGAACAAGGAACAGGGAATAGGGAGATGGAGAAAAGTTTTAAACTCTTAACTCCTAACTCCTAACTCCTAACTCCCATACTCCTAACTCCTAACTCACCATCCCCAATCCCCAATACAATTTAGCAGTCCAGCGGGCACAACTGTGGTGAAAAGCTTCAATAGTCTGTTTGGCAAATCAAATAAAGGGATCGGCATTGAACTTGCTCCTGAACGAGTAAATGTAGTTCAGCTACGCAAGCAACGTCAAGGTTTGAAAATAGAAACCTTAACATCAGTAGCGGTTCCTGAAGGTGTAGTTACTGATGGTCAAATCACTGATCCTCCAGCAATGGCGCAGTTAATTCAAGAAGCGCTAACCCAAGGCAAAATCAAAGCTTCTCATGTTGCTACTGCTGTACCAGGACGAGATTCTATCGTTCGTCTGATACCAGTACCATCAGAATTAGATGATAAAGAACTGCGGGAAATGGTACTAAATCATGAAGCAGGTCTGTATCTGCCATATCCTCGTGAAGAAGCTGATGTAGATTATCAAAAACTTGGGTATTTTGTAGATGAAGATGGCATTGAAAAAGTACAGGTACTCTTAGTTGCTACCCGCAAGGAAGTAACAGATACCTATATCAGCACATTCGAGCAAGCAGGATTACAAATCGATGTTTTAGAAATTAACAGTTTTGCTCTCATTCGGACTATTCGCGACCAATTGCGACAATTTGGCCCGCAAGAAGCAGCAGTACTAGTTGATATTGAGTTCGACAGCACAGAAATTGCCATCATCGTTAATGGAGTACCGCAATTTTCCCGCACAGTACCCATAGGAACTTATCAAATGCAAACTGCCCTGGCAAGGGCAATGAGCTTACCTGCATCACGAGATATGGAAATGTTATATGGGATGGTGATTACTCCCACTCCCATAGACGGCGGTAAAACTGGTGTTACGGAACTCAATCCTGGTATGGCAGCAATACTGAGAGTATTGGGCGAACTCACAGATGAACTCCGCCGTTCCATCGATTTTTATCTTAATCAAAGTGAAAATCTGGAAGTAGCACAGATTTTATTAGCTGGGCCTGGAGGTGGACTCCAACAGCTTGATGAATTCTTTACCCAACGATTAAGCTTGCCAACCATCCAAATAGATCCAATCGGTGCTTTGTCGTTGGAAGTTGACAGCAACAAATATACACAGGTACAACGCTCTGGTTTGGCAGTGGTACTTGGTCTGGGAATGCGGGAGGTCTAATTAATTGGGGATTTGGGATTTTAAATTTTGGATTCTTTAATTTTGACCATCGCTCTTTTGAAATCTTGGTGAAATTTTGGATTGTCTGTTTTGACAGTCACACTGTTTGAGAATTCTCAAACCATAATATTGGTCTCTAGTTGGTGTGAGAAAATGTATAGTTTGGATGTTAACTTTCTTAAAGACCGCCCAGCACATCAGAAAAAGCCTGAGAAGAAAGGAAAATTATCGCTTAGTCTTCCTGGTGGAAATTTAACACCAATATATATAGGAGTTGCGCTTGGTGTTGGTCTACCAGGTTTATTTGGAGTTAGTTGGTGGTTGTTGCAAGGGAAGATCGTTGAGCTAGATGGCACAATAGCACAACTAGATGGTGAAAGCAAGAGGCTAGATACAGAAATCGGAAACTTGAATAAAATCAAAGCCGAGACTAGCGCCATTAAAGGAGAAACCCAAGCTTTAGTCACTGTATTCGATCAGATTCGTCCTTGGTCTGCAATGCTGCAAGATTTACGCGATCGCATTCCCGCAGCAGTGCAAATTGAGAGTATCAGGCAAATTCCACCCATTGTTGTGGCGGAAGGTAAACCCCCCAATAATCCAGCCGGAGGATTAGAAGTTACTGGATTGGCTCGTTCTTTTAACGATGTCAATGACTTTTTATTAAGTTTGCAACAGTCCCAGTTTTTGAAGTCCTCAGAAAGCAGAATTATTACGGCAACCTTAGTAGATGCTCCCATAACATCAGGTGTTGCTCAATCAGTTCCTGGTGTAACAATTAAGCCTCCAAAAGTCGTTAAATACACCATTCAATCGAGCATGAATGATGTTCCTGCTTCAGAATTAATTCGGGAGTTAGAAAAAAAAGGCACAGTGGGACTAGTGGCTCGAATTCGTAGTATGCAACAAACGGGAGTCATTTCAAAATGACGCTGAGTGATGATTTAAATTTTGCCGACCAAGCCGGAGAATTTGATGCCGCAACCCCAGCGCATCCGGTATTATTTGGCATTGCTTTTACACCAAAAATCATTGGTATTTTGGTAGGGGTAATTGGTT
Source organism: Nostoc sp. 2RC (assembly GCF_014222165.1). Taxonomy (NCBI): domain Bacteria; kingdom Bacillati; phylum Cyanobacteriota; class Cyanophyceae; order Nostocales; family Nostocaceae; genus Nostoc; species Nostoc sp. 2RC. The sequence continues at coordinate 4,333 of NZ_JACKZU010000287.1, read as the reverse complement.
TAGCGGGAGCAGGTTATATAGCATTAAACTTGTTGATGCCAGCTTGGGAAAGCTATCAGCAACAGCAAGCAAAAGTCTCGGAACTCCAAGGACAAATAGACCAAAAGAAACTTAATATCAAACAGATTGACAAAGTTAAAGAGGAACTAGCACAGGCAAAACAGCAAAAAATTCAAGTTTTAGGTTTATTTGCTAATGAGAAAACTTTGGATACATTGCTGTTGGATTTGAACCGTTTAGTTGAATCAGGCAACGCTCAAACTCCCATTAATGGAGTCAGAGCCAAACTTAATAAGTTCGTACCAATTTCCCAACAACCAGAACCAATTATCGATGGCAGTCTAGGAAAAGAAGTTGACGGCAAACTGCAACGCAGCAGTATCAGTGCTGAAATTACAGGAACCTACGAACAAACCCAATCGATAATTCGTAATATTGAACGTTTACAACCTTTGTTGATAGTTAAAGATTATCAATCAACTTTAGCACCAGCTGAGTCAAGGTCACCAACAGATAAAACACCTGTGCGAGTGGGGCCACCAGCAATTAATACATCATTCCAATTACAGGTATTGATGCCACTTAGTCCAGAACAAATAGCAGCCGCAGCAGCTAAAGCTGCTCCGAAAAAGTAGTTATGAATTATGAGCTATAAATTATGAGTTATGAATTATGAGTTATGAATTATAAATTATGAATTATGAGTTATGAATTATGAATTATGAGTTACGAGCTACTATTAACTCCTAACTCATAACTCCTCACTCTTAACTCCTAACTTTTAATTAATTGCTCTTAACTCCTCATTCCTAACTAATTGCTCTTAACTTCTGATTTTTTAACTAACTACTCAAAAATTGATTCTAAACAAGGTTTTATTTAGGTGAGGAATGAACTGTGAAACAGGTTCACGGTAATAGTCTTATATTAGGCACTGCTGCTTTTGTATTTTTGGCAGCTCAACCAGTATGGGCGCAAATTGCTCAAGTTACAGATGTACAGTTAAAACAAGCTAATGGTGGAGTTAGCGTTGTTTTAAAAACTTCTTCAGGGTCGCGTCCCCAAGTTTTTACTACTAAAAGAGGTAAGGCTTTAGTTGCAGACGTTATTAACACTCAATTACGCCTACCACAAGGTAATAGTTTCCGTCAAGATAATCCAGCACCAGGAATTGCTTCCGTAGAGGTCAATCAACTTGATGCCAATAGTGTGCGAGTGACGGTAACTGGCAGTAACAATGTACCTGGTAACGAACCAGTAGTGCGTCAGCCAAATGGAATTACACTCAGCTTTAACTCATCTGCTGGTACCACGACATCAACACCCACACCAACAACACCAACATCCACAGCGACAGCGCCCCCCGCTTCTACTCCAACCCAAACAGCCCAAAACCCCGACGTTCTCGTTCCCAACCCCCAAGTCACCATAGACGGACAACCAGCACAACCCGCTGGCCCTGGTCAGCCTTTGAGTCAAGCTCCACCTTTCTTACCGAGAGCTGTCGCCCCACCAGTAGGAGATATTGCCATTTCTGCCACAGATGCTTCTCCTAGCACCATCGACTTAGGAACTCAGGAACGCGTACCCCGCTTAGTACTGCGAGATGCACCGGTGCGTGAGGTTTTATCATTACTTGCTCGTGCGGCTGGTTTAAATTTGGCTTATGTAGGAGGGCAAGAAGGAGGAGATGATAAAAACACTTCTGTATCTCAAGTTAATACTGGTGATACTGAAAAGCTAATATATCAAAAAATCTCCCTAGATATAGAAAATGAGCCAGTGCAAGATGTATTTAACTACGTCTTGCGCCTTAGTGGTTTAGAAGCCAACCGCAGTGGTCGCACGGTTTTTGTCGGCGCTAAGCTGCCTAATTCTACTCGTGATGTAGTGGTGCGGAGCATGAGACTGAACCAAGCGTCACTGCCAGATGTCTTAAGAGTTTTAGTCAATATGGGAGCAGAAAGTGCTGTAAATGCTGAACAACAGACCACTAGGGTTACTACAGAAGTTGTAGGTAAAGATACTGAGAATAAAAAGGCGACTGAAGACACCGCTCTTACTGCTCAACGTATTAAATTTACTGACTCAATTCCCATACTTCGAGGTTTACAAGTATCAGGGGACGCACGAACTAATACTATTACTTTGGTTGGTGCCCCCAGGTTAGTTGAAATAGCGATGGCTCAAATTGTTCCGCTTGATATCCGTCGTCGTCAAGTGGTAGTCAACGTCAAGATTATCGATGTTAACCTCTTGAACACGCACGACTATAACACTAGCTTTTCTTTTGGGGTTGGCAACAACTACTTTACAAATGATGGTGGTGCAGCGTCTCTAAATTTTGGCGGTTCGAGACCAGCTACAGGAGCTGAAGCATCAAATAGTGTGACTAGTACACCAGTTATCCAGAATCCTGTGACAGGAAGGCCTTTTGTTGACCCCAACACTTCTGTATCTATTCCAGGAACTACTCCAGGTACGGTAGTAGTAGACCCAAACGGCAACATCACTAGAGTCGCGAATCCAGGAAGTGGCACTTTCTATCAACCGATTCCGCCCACTGGCAACCCTCTACAACCAGGTTTCTCTAATATCACTCCAGCAACCGATAACATCATTACAAGGAACGCAGATGGTACATCAAGTATTACACAAGGTGCCCTTGGAACAGCTACTACAGCTTTGCCTTCTCTTTTCCAATTCCCTAAACGCCTGCTCGCTAGCTTGCAGGCTCAAGTCCAAAATGGCAATGCCAAGATTTTGACAGACCCAACCTTAATTGTGCAAGAAGGTCAAACCGCTGATGTTAGGTTAACTCAAGAAGTAGTGGGCAACATCGTAAGGCAAATAACTCGTGGTGATGGCACTTCCTCAGAAACAGTTACAGCTGATAAACAAAGTGTGGGTTTAACTCTAGCTGTAAAAGTTGAACGAATTGATGACAATGGTTTTGTCTCTCTCTCTGTAGCTCCTACAGTTGCATCCCCTCAAGCTCCAGCCAACATTAATTTGGGTGGTAATAGCCAACAAATCTTTTTGGTTTCTACACGCTCCCTTACCTCTGGCTTAATTCGTTTGCGAGATGGTCAAACACTAATTCTTTCTGGTATTATTCAAGACGCAGACCGGACTTCTGTTTCCAAGATTCCTATCTTAGGCGATCTTCCATTAATTGGTTCGCTGTTTAGAAGTACAAACAGATCTAATCAGCGTAATGAGGTAATTGTGTTGCTCACACCTCAAATTATGGATGACTCTGAGAACTCCTCCTACGGCTATAACTACAGCCCTAGCCCACAGGTACGGCAAATGCTTGAGCGTCGAGGCTTGAAGCTTCCTACTGGACAGTAAGAAGGATTATATATAAGCTGAGTCACTTTTGGCAAAGGCTCACATCCCCGACTTCTTAAAGAAGTCGGGGATCTTCTTGTTCGTGAGTAGGATTAAATGTAATTCTAGGTTTCTATTTTTGATTAATTGGTAGAATTTTATTACAGAGCGATCGCCTTTAATCTCAAGTGCAGTTAATTGGCGATCGCTCCATAGTTGATAATAATTAAGCTGGTGGAATTTCTGGAGAAAAAGTGTCTGTACAATTCTCCTCGAAGAAAAAATTTGATGTTTGCATAATAAATGGAAGTTCTGCTCCGACAAGACCCCGTTGGATGCGTTCTGAAGTTTCAGAAAAAATGACAAATAAAGGATATATGCTATCAGATCCTTCACTCAAAATATGACTGTGACGGAGAGGCATCAACCATTCATAATCATTGTCTAAAACAACTTGGGATTGTCGCCAACGTCCTAACAAATCAGAAAAGTCTTCATCGGGACGATGAATAAAGATTAAAATCTCCACTCCAGTTTTTATTTTCCATTCCGGATCGCACATCAAAATTCCCACATCACAAGGCAGAGAAATTGCCTGCGAAGCCGTTGTAGCAGTTTTACGAAGACGCACAATTGGTAAAGGAATAGAAATTACACTCTCATCTGGACGGCGTAAACTGGGAATCATCTCCAAATATGGACGGTGTTGTTTTAGTAAGGCGATCGCAGCCTGATGATTACTGTACTCTGCCAAGCTCGCTTCATACTGAGATTTTTGCACAGTCATAATAAATTAGTTAGGAGTTAGGAGTGGGGAGGTAGGAGTGATGAGTTAGGAGTGATGAGTTACGAGTGATGAGGTAGGAGTTAGGAGTTAGGAGTGATGAGTTAGGAGTGATGAGTTAGGAGTGGGGAGTGATGAGTTATACCAATTTAATATGAAGCTGCATATAATAGAGAGAAGCAAACTCGGTAAGTTTACATACCCATGAGCCGCCCG
>NZ_JACKZU010000286.1:0-10546 GCF_014222165.1 Nostoc sp. 2RC | reverse complement strand
AAATATTTTTATTTTCCATCCAATTAGAAGGAGTACAAGATAAATTCAAGCAGCAAAATTTTGATTTAAATAAATCTTGAAAATTTAACTTATAGCGACAAAACTTAAGTCAAAGCAGAGGCTTTGGTTGAGAAAACTTCTACTTATACTCTTTCAAAGACTTACGCAAAAATAACGTAACTCCGTCATTACGAGCCATAGTGAAGTAATCCCAGCGTCAGTGGGGATTGCTTCCCTACTGGCGTGTCAAGCCTTACATGTTGCAATAAAATTTCTTGTGGTGCGGGCAAGATGCCCACGCCACAAGATTGGATAATTTATTTATTGGAGTTCGATCGCCATTTTAATTATCTTATTATTAATCCAATCCCCATTCTAATTTCAAAGTTTCCAACTTAGGATTCTTCACACTCATTCTTTTACATTCTTCCAAAAATCCCTGCACTTGTTCTTCATTGAGACTTAACCCACCATCTTGCAGATTATTGATGTAAGTAATCACATCTGAAGTTGTCAAAGCTGAATTGATTTCTTCCAAAAGAATAGCATTTTTAATTTCCCGACAAACCAATTCAATATCAGATGAAGTAAATTTTACGCTTTTGTCAGCTAAAATTTCAAAATTTACTAGTTGATTCAAATCGATTTTTGATAAATAGTGTTTAAATAAATCTATTCTTTCTCCTCTATCCGGTGGGAAAATAGGAATTTTCCAATCCAAGCGTCCAGAACGTTTTAAAGCACTATCAATACCGCTTAAATAATTTGTTGCTGCAATGACGATTACATCGCTATTTTGCAGGTTATTTAGTTCTATAAGTAATTGATTAATGGTTGCTTTTTGGTCTGTGTGGGCGTTATCTTCATTACGATTAAAGCCAATGCTATCTAATTCATCAATGAATAACAGCGAAGGAGATTTTTTCTTAGCCTGAGCAAAGATGTCACGAATATTTTTTTGACTTTGACCAATCCAAACGCTGACAATATCAGCAGGAGAGAATTTAAAGAAATATCTACCAGATTCATTAGCAAAGGCATTTGCTAATAGAGTTTTACCGCATCCTGGTAAACCATAAAAAAGAATCCCACCAATTGAACCTTTGTATCCCTTAGATTGCAGTTTGAGAAGTTTAGTTAATTTTTCTTTTTCTTCATTGAGTCCTTTGACTTGGCTAAAATCAAGCTTTGATTCTTTGATACGATTGGTCATGGGATATGCTGATATTAAGCTAAGTTTTTTAGCTGCATATTCAAAAGATGGATAATCAATAGAGTCAAAAGATACTGGTACTAATTGGTGATTTTCATAATCAGGAGACATGATGATTACCTGGAAGCGATCGCCATAATATCCAGAAAATTTATACTCTAGTATTTCCTTAACTTTTTTCAATTGATAGTAGTTGCGTGCTATCTCAAAACCTGGAATGACCAACCAAACACTTTCTAATTGATTCGGCCAGACTTTTGATTTCCTTAAAACTCTTTTCATGGTATCTAAAAAGAGATTATTATCCTGAAATTCATGGTATTTGAAAGTCTCGATTTCAACCATAATGTGATTTTTAACGTAGACTTCTATAATCTCACTTTGGTATTCTTCCTCATCAGATACATCTTCATCGGCTGTGTCTTCATCTCTAGAAGTCAACTCTACTTCACAGCTAATATCAGATAATTCATATCCTAGATTTTGCAAAGTTTTAATAGCAAAATACTTGAGATAAATATATTCTTTACTTTCTTGTTGCCACTTGAGGCTATAAAAATGTTCAGCTTTCATCTTCAGCAACAACTGTGATTCAGCTTGAATTTGCGCTTTTTGTAATTCTAGGAAGTAATCTGCTAAAGAAGCATCATCTTCCTCGATTTGATAATATGGCAGTTCCATTAGTAGACGAAAATGGGCATATACTTCTTCTTGATATTCAACAGACGCTTCATTTGGGTATTTACACCGGAGAGTAAAAGTAAAAGGAATTTTCTGGGCAACTCTATGTACTAAATATCCCAAAGCATCTTCTTGCTGATGTGCTTGAATTTCTAAAAGTGATGGACAATGAAATACAATAAATAATTGTTCAGAATTATATTTATTTGCATATAGCGATATCTGTTCAAATTGTTCGTCAAATTTTTCCGAATCAAGTAATTCTAAACCAGTGTTGCCCAAAATAATGCTACTCATAGTTGAGCGATAAAATTGAAAAATATGAGCATCAGCAATGGAATTTTCTTGTTCGTCTTCACAGTCATCTTCCAAGGCTAGACTGGTAGAAATTTTCCTATGGACAGCTTTTGGTATATTATTATATCCTCCATATTGAGATTTTCTAATTAATTCATAATTCAAAATTTTGACAACAATATCACAAAAGAAATCTTCTACTTGTGGAATCAAAAAAATACCCACAGGTTGATGAGAATCTAAACATGCTTGGAATCGCTCGTATTCTTGTTCGGAACCAAAATCAAACAAGTAGTAAAAAAAATCATGCCTGACTGAAATATTTTGTCTCAATTTGGCTGAAATTGCTTGAGAGTCGGTTACTTGCTTGATTATTTTTATATCTTTAATAGAAATAGCTATCTTTGTATCTAAGGGAATGTGTAAATCTAATACAGGGTCTGCACAAAGCCCCAGTTCATTCAAAGCAGTATTAAAATCATTTACGAATGAATGGCTTCGACGCTGGTAGCCAAACTGTTCTATGATAGTTTTAACTCGCAAGCTTTTTTTGCTTTTCCCAGTTCTTTGGAGTTCGTTTTTAATCGAACGTAAGTAAGCTGTATACGTCATTTTGTATCCTATTGCTTGAGTAGGTTTAATTAGCATTCCCAAGGAAACTAAATATATAGTTCCCTAAGTGAACTCCAAAAAATAAATTATTCTAGTGAATGCGTTGACTGTTGACTGTTGACTGGTGACTGTGAAGCATCAACAGTCTTCTAGCGATGTGTGCCAGTAAGCCTACGTTTACGCATTCCAAATTTCAAGATTCATTCAATCGAGCTAAATATTTTTGACAGCGCCGCACCTTGGTTAGTGATACTAAGTTGCTCCTTTCCCCTTTCCCCTTTACCCTTTCCCCTTTACCCTTTTCCCAGTCCAAACCCAGCAAAGTTGAGTTGCCAGAGTACTCGTATGAGAGATTAAACGGAGGTTTAATAGTGTTTGAAATCAACAGACAACGAAACTACAGGTGGAATATCACAGAAGATTTGGCTGGGTATATGTTCATGACGCCCACCATTTTGGTTATAGGAACTTTTGTGGTGTTACCTATTTTGTTTGCTGTTTTTCTTTCTCTGCAAAAAGTCCAACTTTTAGGCGGTATTGATTATGAATTCATCGGTTTGGGTAACTTCAGGCGATTAGTTGAAGATCAACGGATTTGGATTGCTTTGAGAAACACAGCTGAATATGTAGCCATTGTTGTACCAGCTCAAACAATCCTAGCTTTAATTTTGGCGGTGACTCTCAATTCTGGAATTCGCGGTAAAAATTGGTGGCGTATTCTCTACTTTTTGCCCACAGTTACTTCTTCAGCAGTGTTAACACTGATATTCATGTGGATTTATAACACTGAGGGGCTACTAAACGATTTTCTCGCTTTTGTGGGGCTACCTACTTATAACTGGTTGGGTGACCCAGCAGTTGCCCTCAAAGGAATTATGATGATGAACATTTGGTCAACTGCACCGTTTTTTATGGTGATTTACCTAGCGGCTTTGCAGGATATCCCCCAAACAGTGTATGAAGCCGCAGAACTCGATGGGGCAAATGAATGGCGGCAATTTATTTACATTACTATTCCTTTGCTCAAGCCTGTAACCTTCTTTGTGGTAGCGATGGGGGTAATTGGCACTTTTCAATTATTTGACCAGTCTTACATTTTCTCTGGCGGTACTGGCGGGCCAAATAACGCTACCTTAACTGTGGTGCTACTAGTTTACCAAGCTGTGTTTCGGAATTTACAGATGGGATATGGTGCAGCGATCGCCTTTTTGTTAGCAGCAGTCATCATTACCTTGACTGTAATTGCGCGGCGACTTTTTGGAGGCGAATAGATTTGACTAGAATTTCTCGCTTGTCCTGGGTTAAAGTCCTGCCCAAAATCTTGTTATATATCTTGCTGACACTTTATGCCCTGATTACCCTCATTCCCTTTCTCTGGGCACTTTCAGCATCATTTAAACCCCTAACAGAAATTGTCAGCGGCCAACCCAACTTTTTCCCCAAACATTTCACCCTCGACAACTACAGACAAATCTTTTTACAAGAACCACTATTTTGGCGTTGGCTGTTTAACAGTGTGGTAATTGCCATCAGCGTCACCATTTTAAACTTGTTGTTAAATTCAATGGCGGGTTACGCCTTAGCCAGACTGCGTTTTATAGGCAAACGCTTTTGGTTCTTCTTAATCTTGACAGTATTGGCAGTACCAGCGCAAATTACTTTAATTCCCACATTTTTGATTTTAAAAGCGATCGGTTGGCTGAATTCCTACCAAGGGATGATTGTCCCTAGCATGGTTAACGCCACTTTCATCTTTATGATGCGACAGTTTTTCGTAAATTTTCCTAAAGAATTAGAAGAAGCCGGTCAACTTGATGGCTTAAACACCTTTGGAATTTTCCGCCATATCGTCTTACCCTTGGCAAAACCCGCACTAGCAGCCCAGGCAGTTTTTGTATTTATGGCAAGCTGGAATAATTTCTTACTGCCCATAGTTATTTTATTTGACCCAGAAATGTTTACCTTGCCCTTGGGGCTAAATACCTTCAAAGGTCAATATATTAGCTATTGGAACTACATCATGGCAGCCTCAATGGTATTTACCCTACCAGCTTTAGGTATTTACGCCTTTTTTAATCGCTACTTTATCCAAAGCGTCACATTTACTGGGGGGAAAGGTTAATAATTAATGCCCCATACCCAATGCCCCAACCCCCAAAACCGTATTTTGGGCAACAAATTGCACTCCTAACGTGATATTGGTATTACAGCGACTCAATCTCTATCTACCAGTTAACAAGCATTATGGGTTTTGCAAACCTATCGATCGCAGAGATAGCAGCCGACTACAGCATTCCTGTAGAAAAATTGTTTTCTCTCGATAACCAACTCTTAATTGCCGACAAACACCAAAAGAGCCGTTTGGCGTTAGAGGATGCAAAGGCAATTATTTTCCGAATATCTTCTGAAGTCAGCCCGAAAGGTCGGCCATTCGGTGGGTGGTACCGAAGTCACCTAAAAGGCTATCTCAGGCTTTGGATATGCAGATTGAGCATCGCTTTATTAGCTGTGTTGAGCGTCAAAATCTTTAAGGGGAAACATGTTTAGAAGACTAATTGGCGTTGTTGTAGCTACTTTTTTGCTCGCCTTTGGGTTGACTGTCGGTAGCGCGTCAGCATTGGAGCTGGACAAAGCTACCCGGACAGTGCCATTAAACGAACAAGGCGACACCGTTGTACTTAGCCTCAAACAAGTCAAAGAAGGCAAAGCCTTATTTGCTTACGCTTGTGCCCAATGTCATGTTGGCGGCGTTACCAAAACTAACCAAAACGTGGGACTAGAACCAGAAGCTCTAGCATTGGCAACACCAAACCGGAATAACATTGAAGGTTTGGTAGATTACATGAAAAATCCCACTACTTATGATGGAGAAGAGGAAATTTCCGAACTACATCCCAGTACTAAGAGTGCAGATATTTTCACAGAAATGCGAAATCTCACGGATGACGATCTAGTAGCGATCGCTGGTCATATTCTCGTACAACCCAAAGTTGTTGGTACTAAATGGGGCGGCGGCAAAATCTACTACTAAATCCTTAAGTTAGCCCATTAGTGCTGAGCCTTTGAGATTGGGTATTGGGTATCGGGAAACAGGCTCTACAAGCATAGGGGCACAGGGGAAAGACTTGCAACAACTTCTCCTCTGCTCCCCTGCTCCCCAGCCCCCAGTCCTCAATGCCCAATCCCCTGCTTTCATAAACCTACCTTGTTCGGGTGTTTTACATTTAACTTGTACATTGACCAAAGCTAACAAAAACGTCTTTGGCCCCGCTAAATGAACCTGTCAACTGTCAACTGTCAACAACCACCACAGTTATGCTTTTTTAGCCTGTACTAGCTTATAAGGACTTTGTGGGGTATTGCAGTCTAGTATCTTTTACTGATTGCACAGCTTTTCGTTATAATTTACTCCCCATTCTAAAAAAAAAATTGTATCTACGACATATTGTCATATTTGGCGTTAATTTTATTTAAAATGAGAAAGGAAAAAAAATGTTTGTTTAGGAGAGAGTCATGAAATTTATTTCGGCAAGCTGGCGACGCCTGAGTCTGGCTGTGTTGACAATCCTTTTAGTTGTTAGCAGCTTCGCTGTTTTTACTCCCAGCGCTGCGGCTGAAACATACAAGATCAAACTTGGTAGTGACAAAGGAATGCTGGCATTTGAACCGAAAAATTTGACAATCAAACCAGGTGACACAATTGAATGGGTGAACAATAAAGTTCCTCCCCATAATGTTGTGTTCGATTCTGCGAAAAACCCAGCTGGTAGCAAAGAATTAGCAGCTTCTCTGTCTCATAAGAAACAGTTGATGAACCCTGGTCAAAAAGTAACAACCACCTTCCCCGCAGATGCACCTACTGGTGATTATACCTTCTACTGCGAACCTCACCGTGGTGCTGGCATGGTTGGTAAGATTACTGTTCAATAGCTAGAAACATCGTCGTTGGTACTAGATGATTTTTTCAGCTTCCCTGAGTGAAATCAGCTTATAAGCAACACGCTACACTCCCAGAGTGACCAAACAATGGATAATGGCGGTAATAAGTCATCTGCCTACCGAAGACGCTAAGAACTGCGTAGCAACGGAAGGGTGAACTCATTACCGCCAATTTTGATCGAATTGGACTTAATCTGAAGATCGATCGCGTTTATACTCTTCGTGGAGGCTTGTTGCGAGGAAATTCTCTTGAGAATACTTTCATTAATTTTGCTGTTAGCGATCGCCTTAATCAAACTAACATTCATTAGTCCAGCACTAGCAGCCGAAATATCCAATGGTGCTAAAATTTTCGAGGGTAACTGCGCTTCCTGCCACATCGGTGGCGGTAACGTCCTAATCGCAGAGAAAACCTTGAAAAAAGAAGCATTGTCAAAGTACTTAAAAAATTATGATAACGATTCAATTCAAGCGATTATCCACCAAGTGTACAATGGCAAAAATGCCATGCCTGCCTTTAAAGACAAGTTAAGTTCTGAGGAAATTTTACAGGTAGCAGCTTACGTTTTTCAAAATGCCGAACAAGGCTGGTAAGCATACCAAGGGACTTTTTACTGAATGAAAAGTCTTTGTTTTAAATAGCGTCTTTGTTTCAATCCCACCCTTTGAAGGGTGGGATTAAGAGTTGCCTCTGAACGGATTTGATATACACAGTACACCGCTAGGGGCGCATAACTTACGCCCCTGAGATTAACTGTACGTCACCCCTGCTGGAATCCGATCTCAATTGGGCTATTTTTCTGGAGTAGACTTTTGTCTGTTTTGCTTCAGTTGGCGCAACTGTTGTAGTAATTCTTGCTCTGATTCAGGAGTTGGTGTTGCCTGATTTTGATTCACTCTCGGCGTTAATAGCGATTCAGAAGAAGTACTAGCTGCTGGTGAAGGGGTAATCTGGTTATTTTTGATCGGCAGTTGTGATGATGGTTTAGAAGTAGCTGCTGGTAAAGGCTGGGTTTGATTGGTATTGACTCTTGGTAGAACTAATGGTTTGAGGGTATTTGTCCGTAAGGAAGCAGGCTGATTATTTTTGATTTCCACTTGCGATGATGGCTTTGCAGCATCTGTTGATGCTGGCACAACTAAGGGTTTGAGGGAACGTGCGGGTAAAGGCGCAGACTGATTAGTTTTAATTGGGGCTTCGGAAGACGGTTTAGAAGTAGCCCCTGGTAATGGCGTTAGCTGATTGTTATTGCTTGCTGGTGCTAATGGAAACAGCTTTTGGTCTTGAGTCGTCCCAATTGTGTTGCTACCGTTGTTTTGGAAAACTAGGTTAAATGGGTAAGAACTAATCTTTTTATCTCCCTTGGGGGATTGTTTGTTAAAGTATTCCCTGGCTTTTGTTCGCAATTCTGGGGCAAGTAACTTGTCTTGAAACTTGATATCTAAGACCTTGCCATCAGGATCTACCACTAATACTCCTAAAACAGTTCCTTCTACATTTGGCTTATCTGTAGCTACTGTTTGCCGAATTACTGGTTTTTGTTCTGCATTGGGGTATTCTTTTTCCACTTCTTTTTTCAGAGCAGCATAAGAATCCAGTTGTGCGATTGTCTGTTGAGTTCCTTTAGGGGATAAATCGCTTGCTTGGGATGTTATTCCCCTAGTTCCCATTAAAGTGTTGCTATTTGCTCGACTTTGTTTTATTGAATTTACCAGTAAGTTTTGAGAGATTTTAGACGCATCGTTAGTTGGTTGCGTCATTTGTGGGGTTGGATTTCCTTGTGGTGTTGTGACGGGGGGAATATCTGAAAGATTCTGAGATTGGCCACTTTGGAGAATGTCATCAGGTATGTTCTGTGACTGTAATTGTGGCAAGCGATTGACAGCCAACGGTTGGGGTGTCTCGTATTTGCGATCGCTTTCACTCAAAGAAGAAGCTGGAGGAACCGAAGGAACTGATGGCGAAAATTTCGGGGTGCTATTGTATCTAGAACTGTCAAATTTAGAAGCGTCAAACCCAAAATTATAATTGGGAATCCTCCTGAGAGACTGTCTTGTGGGCACAGAGGAAACCCGATAGCTATTAGCTGATGGAGGTAGGGGAGGCAGCACTAACTGACTTGTGGCTGGTGGTGCCAATGGAGGTAATACACTCTGGGCGTTAAAATTCGGTGTCGAAAGTGGGGCTATTGGCGATAATTGTTGTAAACCTACCTGCGGTTGGGGTGTGCTTTGGGGCAAACGGCTTTGGTCGGCTTGACTCAATTCCAAAAGTCCGACTGTTTTTGATGATGCCGTTTCCTTGGGCTTGTTAGAGTCTATGGGCATCAATGGTACAATCATGGCGATCGCACCGTGGATGCCAACAGAAGCTAAAGCTGCTATCCCAATTGGCTGGGTAATAATTTCTGGTATATTTTTCAGCAGGGAGACATAAGACATGGCTGTTACCGTTCACTCGACTCAGTTGCAGTTGGCTAAAAATTTGCTCTTTGGTGACTATCTTGCAATATATTCCAACAGATGCGTCCCTCTAAGGAAATAATAACTTCCCATCGTGGCAATCCAGACGCTAAGATTACCATTTTCTCAACTTTTGAATTTCTTAATGATGCTCTATCATATTTGTTAAATTCAGCTTGCTAAAAAAATGTGTTATGCAATCACTACTTTTTACTTTTTATTGTTATAAAGCGCACCATTAAAACTAAATATTTCGGATATTTATCAATGTCATATCTCAGATAATTTCAACTAGATCGGAACATTCGATCTATTTTTTTGTCTTTTCTACTGCCTCTTTTTTTTACAAAGATTACGTAAAAAATGGCACGTTAAAATGATATATAATACGTCACTTGTGACAATCTTACCACATCAGCGGAGTCTAAAACTGTTGTGAAGTGTACTATTTTCTTGACAATTTAGTCTTAAAACCCATACACACGTATTTTCAGCTTCCAAGAGTGAGTTAAATATTATAAGGGAACTCAAATAAACACCAGCAGATGGTGGTTGAGTATTAACTGTGAACCGTCAACGGTCAACAGTCTTCTAATTATTGATTTGTTAAAAAATTCAAAACTTTAAATCTTTGCACCCAAAATTTTAAATGCCGTTACCAACAGTTATTGTTCCAGGCTATCTAGAAAATGCCATCGCTTATGGGCAACTAGAACAATCTTTACAGCAGTTAAATTTTCCCACAGTCACAGTACCACTACGACGCCGTGACTGGCTAACCACCATTGGTGGCAGACCTGTAACACCGATTTTGCAACAACTTGATGACACTGTCAAACAGATATTGCAGCAACATAACGCTACTCAAATCAATTTAATTGGTCATTCAGCCGGGGGTTGGATATCGCGGATTTATATGGGAGAAAAACCCTATTTCCCACACAGTGGTGTCAAAACATCTCTTTGGCAAGCTCATCCCTTGGTTGCAACTCTCATTACCTTGGGTACACCCCACATTAGCCAAGAACGTTGGACGCGTTCCAATCTCGATTTTGTGACCAATAACTATCCCGGAGCTTTTTACAAAAATGTTCGTTACGTTTGCGTGGCAGGCAAAACTATTTTTGGAGCCAGGCGGCGTGGTAGCTGGTTTGCTTACAGTAGTTACAAATTAACCTGTGGCCAAGGTAACACTTGGGGTGACGGAATCACCCCCATTGAAGCAGCTCACTTAGAAGGCGCAGAAAATCTGGTGATTGAAGGAGTCAACCATTCCCCCCGAAGTCCTGGGATTTGGTACGGTTCGCCAGAACCCTTAAAAGCTTGGGTACAATATTTGAT